>NZ_BJXB01000007.1 GCF_007990775.1 Deinococcus cellulosilyticus NBRC 106333 = KACC 11606
GCTGGCCCTTCCAGGGATTGCCTCCACAGCGCTGTTGTGCGTGATTTTTGCCTGGAACGAGGTGTTCTTTGCCCTCAACCTCACTTCCAGCGACGCCTCTCCACTGTCGGTGTTCATCAGTTCGTTCAAGACATCTGAAGGTCTCTTCTGGGCCAAGATGTCTGCTGCAGCCACCCTCACCATAGCCCCCGTGATGATATTCGGCTGGTTCGCCCAGAAACAGCTGATTCGCGGTCTCACCTTTGGGGCCGTCAAATGACCTCAGACCATGGACGGACCATGCATGCTGCCCTGATCACTGCTCCCCACACCATCGAGTATCAGGAGGTGTCCATTCCAGAGCCTCAGGCAGGAGAGGTGCGCATTCGTGTGCATCTGGCAGGGGTGTGTGGAACAGATGCCCACCTGCTCGAAGGTCACTTTCAGGCGAAACTCCCCCTCATTCCCGGTCACGAAATTGTGGGTTACATTGATGCACTCGGATCAGGGGTGCGGGGTTTCACGGAAGGGCAACGGGTGGTGCTGGACCCGGACCTGAATTGTGGGACCTGCATCATGTGCCAGAAAGGCATGCGTCACCAGTGCCTGCACTACGAGGCCATCGGGGTGACCCGTGCTGGAGGGTTTGCAGAGTACGTGGTGGCCCCATCAAGTGTGGTGTATGACGCCAGTGACCTTGATCCTGAAATGGCGGTGTTCGCTGAACCGCTCGGTTGTGTGGCCTGGGGCATCACCCGACTCAGGCCCGAACCTGGCTCTACAGCCTTGCTTTATGGGGCTGGAGGGATCGGGCTCCTGCTGATGCAGGCGTTGCTGGCCTCTGGCGTCAGTGAGATCACTGTGGTGGACCCGCAAACTGCCCGCCTTGAACTTGCGCGAAAGCTGGGAGCAAAACATGTGCTGCAGGCCTCTGCAGAAACAGGTGGGCAACTCAGGGACCTGTACCCTCATGGGTTTGACGTGGTGACCGAGGCCACAGGCGTGCCGAGGGTGCAGCAGGGAATGATCGATCAGGCGATTGCCGGAGGGAAGATTCTGGTGTTCGGGGTGGCCCCCGAGGAGGCGAAGATTGAGGTGAGCCCTTACGACATCTTCAGAAAAGACCTCTCCATTCTGGGCAGTTTTTCGCTGAATGCCACGATTCCTCTGGCCTTGAAGTGGATGCGCAGTGGTCAGGTGAAAACCAGTGAACTGATCACCGACACCGTGCCCCTGGGTCAACTGCATGAGGCCATCAGGCAGAAGATCATCGCCTCTCCAGAGTCTATCAAGGCCACTGTGGCTTTGCTTTGAGAACGTTCACAAGTTTTTTTGAGGTGCAAATGGATTTTTTCTGGTTCTCCACCTTCAGGCTGGGACTGAATTCCTCATCGGAAGTGGTCCCGGCCTCTCCCCAAAATCAATTGAAAGCGCTTACAATTCTGGCTCAATCTTCCCCTTTGTTTGATTTCCACCACCTCCAGAAAATCCATCTCCTATCATCTTCGTATGTCCCTCCCGCCGGGTCGTCCTGGGCCCCAGAAACCTTTGCCCGAATTGAGAATCAAACGGGTTTTGCAGGTGTCACCCCTCGTGGTGGTGCTGGTGGTCTTTCTGGTGATTGCAGACGTGCTGGTGATGAAAGACGAGCTGGATCATGTGCTGTCTCCCAGAACGGTGCACCAGAGCACACTGGTGGATGCTCCTCCAGCTTTTCCCAGAGGAGCGTACAGGGTTCGGCCTGTGGTGGAAATCGCAGGACAGCAGATCACCCTGGACGCGGTGATGAAACCAGAAGACGTGCCTCCCATCGGAAAACAGCTGGAGGTGTCGTGCACAGCATCCATGCGTTGCCGTCCTGAAGGGTTCTGGTCACAGTATGGCTTTCTGATCAACTGGATTTTGCCCGGGCATCTGGTGATTCTGGGTTTGCTGGTCTGGCACTTGCGTTTCGGGGCATTCCGTGAAGTGAAGGTCGGTCTCTGAAACAGTCTTCAATCATGCTGCCTGGAAGGACACCTTTAATCATCCAGGGGACAGGCAGGCAACCTGACCCGCACAGTGGTTCCTTTGCCAGATTCACTTTCCAGCACGATCTGGCCTCCATGCTGTTCTACGATCCAGCGGGCAATCGGCAGCCCCAGACCGGTCCCTCCCGGATCTTTCCCCAGAGCAGAGTGGTCTGCTCTGAAGTAGCGTTCGAAGACCTTTGGAAGGTCCTCCTGACGGATGCCAATTCCGGTGTCTTTTACAACAAGTTCCACCTCATCGCCGTGGCACTCCAGCGTGAGGGTGACCGTCCCACCATCGGGGGTGTATTTCAGGGCATTGCCTGTGAGGATCACCAGAAGCTGTTTCAGGCGGTCCGGGTCGCCCAGAACCGTGCAGGAAGACACCTCGCCCACCTTCAATTCATGCTGGCCTTTGATGGACTCAAAGTCCCGCACGGTATCCAGCACCAGATGGTCAAAACGCAGCTCGGTTTCCAGCATCAGGAGGCCGTGCCCTGTGCGGGCCATGCTGAGCAGGTCGGTGACCAGGCGACCCAGGCGCACCGCCTCCCGGTAGCAGTCCTGGATGATCTCCCGTTTTTCCTCTGCAGGAATGTTGTCGTAACGCAACAACACCTCCAGGTTGCCCTGGATGCCTGCCAGTGGGGTTTTGATTTCATGGCTGGTGTCGGACACAAAACGGGTGTGCCCTTCGATGAGGCCCTGCAAACGCTGCTCGCTTTCTGCAAGCTGCAGCTCAGCCTGCTTGCGGTCGGTGATGTCCAGACCCACACTCAGGGCATGCAGAGGCTCTCCGTCTTCGGTCCACTCAAAGATGCTGGTGCGCACCAGAAACCAGCGCCAGCCTCCATCTTTGTGCCTGAGACGGTATTCATCTTCAATGCTTTCTCCTGGCTGGAGTGCTCTCACCTGCTGGGCCACTTCCATGATTCTGGGAAGGTCTTCTGGAGGGGCCATCGCCAGCACTTCATCCAGGGTCATGCGGTCCACTTCCTCACGGGTGTAGCCCAGAGCCGTGTACGTGTGACGGTTGGAAAACAGGGTGGTGTAATCCTGAATTTTCCGAATCTGGATGGTTGCAGGAATCTCATCGGTGAGGCGCTGCAGGAATGCCCGCTCCTGCTCAAGGTGCTTCTGGGCTTCTTTGAGTTCACGGATGTTGTCCGAGACAAAACCCGCCCCGAGCAACTGCTGTCCCTTGCTCCGCACGGGAAAATACCTGACCCGCCAGTGCACTGGAGGCCTTCCTGGCACAGGATGCTGGGACTCGAATTCCAGAGGAGGTGAGGGCTCGCCACGCTGAAAGACAGCATCAATGTGAGGCTGCACTTGGTGAAATGATCCCTGATACAGCGTGTTGAGGCTGCTCTGTTGCAGCTCGGCCCTGGAAAAAGGCAGATCTTCCAGCAGCCTGGAGTTGAGCAGGCGCACCCGGTAATCCTGATCGATCAATCCAAGGCCAACAGGGGCATTTTCCATCAGGGCTTCCAGATAGCCTTCCGTTTCTCTGAGTTCATGCAGAATGCCCATCCACGCTTCAAGCGTTTTGCTCTGGTGGATTGGCGTGACCTTCAGCTCGTGCCACACAGCCTCCTGCTTCATGATCAGGCGGAAAGTCAAGGTGAAGTCCGTTCCTGCGGCAATCCCCGCCCTGAAGTCCTCCAGCACACGTTTACGGTCCGGCTCTGGAATCAGGTGCTGCAACCTCTCCAGAGTGAAATCCTCCGTCTGGAAACAGGCACGGTACGCCTGATTGATGAGGAAGACCTCTCCAGAAGGGTTGGAAATCCAGGCTGGATCGGGGAGCACATCCAGCACCTTGTGGACCGACAGGTTTTGAAGCAGTTGCAATTCTCGATTCATCAGCCGTCCTGTGTCTTTACAGTTTACCGAAAAACCTGACTGGAACCACAGGAGATCTTACGCTGTGACAGGGTAAGCGCAAAGCCCGACCTTGCAGATGGTGTAGAGCACTCAGCTTTCAGCGGTCAGCGAGCAAGCCCCACTGAAGGGTGCTGTTCTGCTCAAGAAGCCATCAGCAAAAGAGGTCCTGATGCCAAAGCATCAGGCACATTGCAAGTATGCGCTGTACTGGAGGGTCAAATGTTGGTTCTGTCTGGATCAAGTGAAAGCGTGGTTGAGGTTTTTGCTGACGGCATTCAGCAAGGATATCGCCCCATCAGCGACTTTGCACTTACCCTGTACGCCGTGAAGGAGAGAGCAAAAAAATCAGCATTGGTGGTGAGATCACCCGCACACCAGAAAACAAAATGCCTTCAGGTGATCCAGGAGGCAACAGAACGTGGCCTCCTGCACCTGAGGTCCACGTCAACCATGCGCTCAGACGGCAGTATTGATGGATTGAACGGATTCAGTGCCCCACCTGTCGGGTGGAAGCATAAGCGCTGCTTTCACCCACAGGTTTTCTCTGTCCTTCCAGCAGGTCAAGTGTTCGCTGCATCTGCTGTCTGGCGGCATCACGCAGGATTTCCCGGTGCCCCCCCATCATCATCTTGGTGAGGAAAGTGCCAGACAGGGTGACGTCCTGCTCGAAATGCAAAACCTCCCCTTCCTGGCGCAAATCGCGCTTGACCAGCACTTCGGTTCCTCTGGCGTAAGAAATGCAGATCACCAGGCTTTCGAGCACCTGCAGTTTGATCACGGTAAAAGTGCGTCTGGTGCCATCCTGATACACCAGAGTGCCCGTGCCCCCCTGTTTGAAGGCCCCATCCAGGGTGACCTCCTGAAGGTTGGTGTCCCAGGCAGGCCAGTGTTTTGACTGGGTCCACAGGGTCCACAGGGCCTGTGCGGTGGTGTGGGTCTGGGCTTTGAAGGTGCAGATGTGCATGGCTCCTCCTTCCGGGGTGGTGACAGGTGCAGCTGAACACACCCACCTCTGGCAAGGCACGTGAATTCAGGGCTCACCATGAAAGAACCCAAAACAGAATTCTTTCGTTCTGGACTTTGTTGATCTCGTGCCCATAGTGTGTCACACTTCAGGACTTTTGTCCATGCACTTAAAGCCCATCCAGACACCCCTCAGGACCATTTTCAGAAGGTCTGGAGGTGTCATCAGGGTGCAAGGGCTTCCAGAAACTTTCAGGATGTCCTGAAAAACACCCTCAAAACTCTGAAAGACGATTCGAAAACGTTTCCAGCAATGTGGTGGTGACCTCCAGACTGAAAAAGTCGAAAAGCGACAGATTCGATCAAAATTCGTGAATCCCTCAGGGAAACACCCAATGGAAAATCAGGTCTTTGTTCAAGACCTGATTCCAGAGGGACAGCATTTATTTCTCTGCCAGGGCAACGTGCTCCAGAAAGTTCAGGGCTTTCTGCAGTCCTTTTTCCATGCCAGATTGCAGGTGCAGGTCTCTGGATTGCTGGGTGCGGTGTTCGATGTGCAAGGTGAGGAGGGTGCCCTGGGGGAGGTCTGTGAACACTGCCGTGTTCATGGACGCCTCTTCAGGCATGCCCTCATAGATTTCGGTGCTGGTGATGCGTTCATTGGGAACAATGTCCTGAAATTCACCATGAAAAGCGACTTCCATGCCGTGATGGGTGACCATCACATCACGCCACTGGCCTCCCACACGCAGGTCAATCTCTGCGATGGTCATTTCTCCGAGGTCTGAAGCCCACCAGCGCTTCACCAGCTCCGGGGTGGTCCAGGCCCGGTAGACCAGGTGCCTGGGGGCGTGAAAGGTCCGGACAGTCTGGATCTGTGTGGGGGCAGGAAGGGTGAGGATGGCGCTGTTTAACAAATGCACTCCGGTCATGAATGTTCCTCCTTTTTGAGCCCTTCCAGCACTTGCTCCAGGTGGTCCAGCCTGCGGGACCACAGCTGCTCGAAGGGCCTCAGCCAGTCATGGATGGGCTTCAAATTCTCGCTGTTGAGGTGGTAGACGCGTTGCCGTCCCTCTTCCCGCACGGTGATCAGGTCCACTTCTTTCAGGACCTTCAGGTGCTTGGACACCTGGGGCTGGTTCATACCCAGTCTGGATGCGAGTTCCGTGACGTTGAAGTCTCCGGTCATGAGCAGGTCCAGGATCTTCCTGCGCTGCGGTTCGGCCACAGCATTGAAAGGGTCTGAAGTGGTTGCTGCCCGGGCCATACACTTATTATATTCCTATATAGGAATATGTCAAGAGCAGAATGACATCTGCCCTGAAGGTGTTTCCAGTGGCTTTGCACCCGTTGCCAGAACAAAATCTGTGGAATGATCAGACATGCACCTCCATTCACACCCCATGTTGCTGGATTCTGAGAGGCCCACCAGATGAAACTTGCCACCTGGAACGTCAATTCCCTGAAAGTGCGTCTCCCGCAGGTGGAGCACTTTCTGGACACCCACAAACCTGATGTGCTGGCCCTGCAGGAAACCAAACTCACAGATGACCTGTTTCCACTCGAGGCCCTGCAGGAACAGGGGTACCATGCTGCATTCGCAGGCCAGAAAGCCTACAACGGGGTGGCGGTGCTGTCCCGCACACCTCTGGAAGACCTCCTGATCGGACTTCCCGGATTTGAAGACCCCCAGAAGCGGGTGCTTGCTGCCACCACCGCAGGCGTGAGGATCATCTGCCTGTATGTGCCCAACGGTCAGGCCGTCGGGACAGACAAATACCAGTACAAACTGGAGTGGATGAATGCCGCCCGAACGTGGCTTTCCGAAGAGGTGCAAAAACACCCCCTGGTGGCAGTGATGGGTGATTTCAATGTGGCCCCTGAAGACCGGGACGTGCACAGCCCAAAACGCTGGGAAGGCCAGGTGCTGGTCAGTGAACCTGAACGCACAGCCTTTCGGGCGCTGCTGGACGTGGGTTTGCAGGATGCCTTCAGGCTCTTTCCACAACCAGAGCGCACCTTCAGCTGGTGGAATTACGGGCGTCTGGCATTCTCCCGCAACTGGGGCCTGAGAATTGACCACGTGCTGGTGTCTCAAGATCTTGCTGCACGCTGCACCTCCTGCACCATTGACGCTGTTCCCAGAGCCCATGAAAGGCCCTCAGACCATGCACCTGTGCTTGCCACCTTTGATGTTTAAAGGGGACACCTCTGACAAACCCTGTTGAAAAAACCGCCCCTGCAACGGGGCGGCCTGTCTGGCAAATCAGTTCTTCAGCCATATTTTGAAGCTGTAGATCTCCCCTGCCTGCGCCACCACAATGTCCCGGGCAAGCTTCAGCACCGTTTCATTGTCACTGACTTCCAGAGCGATGTTGGCCATCAAGATGGCACTGGCGTGGTGAGGGATCATGCCTTCCACAAAAGCCCGGTCTGGGTCCTTCGCGGATTTCACCATGCCACCCATGCCAGACATGCTCTTTTTCATCATCTGTTGCATTTTGCTGTCTGGCCCACCAAGGGTTTTCAAGAGGGCCTGCATCTCCAGGATCTCTTTTTGCTGGTCCTCAACAATCGCCTCGGCCCATTTTTTCACCTGGGCGTCTTTGCTTTTTGGCAGCACGGCCTTTGCCATTGAAATGGCCTCCTGGTGGTGGGGAATCATCATGCTGACAAACGCCCGATCAAAGGCTTTGCCAGACCGTTTCTCCAGCCCGCCCATTTTCATGGTGCCCATGTTCATGTTGCTGTGGTCCATCTGTGCCATGGCTCCACCCAGCGCCAAAGCCAGCACGATCAGAAATCGTTTCATGCGCACCTCCTGCCTCTCAGGGTAGCCAGGGTGTGTGTAAATTCTGTAAAGCCCTCAAGGCCCTGCCGACACCCTCATGGCTTCAGGCCCAGCACGATGGTGAACAGGATGCCCAGTCCACAGGTCATCCCCAGGGTGAAAAAGGTGCTTTTCTTCAGGCGGAACAGAAGGACCCACGCCACCAGACTCAGGGCCAGGGTGGGCAAGCTCAGGGTGCCCCACACCGGAATCTCCAGCCTGAGCAGCCCCATGTGCCTTTCAACCACCTTTCCAAACAGCGTGTGCAATGCGAACCAGACCGACAGGTTGAGGATCACGCCCACCACCGCAGCGGTGATGGCAGTCAGTGCCCCTGAGAGCCGCTGGTTTCCCCTGAGTTTCTCAATGTAAGGGGCACCCAGGAAGATCCAAAGAAAGCATGGCACGTAGGTCACCCAGGTCACCAGCACCGAGGAGAGCACTGCCGCGCCCATCGGGCTCAGGGGTGCAGCTTCACGGTAAGCTCCCAGAAAGCCCACGAATTGCACCACCTGGATGAGAGGACCGGGGGTGGTTTCAGCAAAACCCAGTCCGGTGAGCATTTCGCCGGGGGCCAGCCAGCCGTACACCTCAACCGCCTGCTGCGCCACATAAGACAGGACCGCATAGGCACCCCCAAAGGTCACCACCGCCATTTTGCTGAAAAACACCATCTGGTCCACGAAGACCGATTGCCAGCTGAGGGTCAGTCCGACCACCAGCAGGGGAATGAACCAGATCAGCAGACCCAGGGTGGTCACCCGCAACGCCCGACCGGCACTGGGTTGCACGGCAGGAGCAGTCTCGCGGGTGATCACATACTGGCTTTCATCATCGTCGGTTTTTGCACTGCCGTGACCCCCACCCCCCTTGAACAGGTCTGGTCTGGTCTGACTGCCGGAATAGCCCAGTGCTCCTGCCAGCAAGATGATGTAAGGGAAAGGCACCTGGAAGAAGAAAATCAGCACGAAGGCAGCTGCAGCAATTCCGTACATCACATTGTTTTTTAATGCCCGTCTGGAGATGCGCGAGAGGGCTTCCAGCACAATGATCAGCACAGCGGCTTTCAGGCCGAAGAAGATCGCCCCGATGATGGTGGTGTCACTGTACAGAACGTAGATGACGCTCAGCAGCAAGATGGCCAGGAATCCGGGCAGCACAAAGAGGCTTCCGGCCACCAGCCCTCCACGGGTGCCGTGGAGCAGCCACCCGATGTACGTGGCGAGTTGCTGGGCTTCCGGTCCGGGAAGGAGCATGCAGTAATTCAGTGCATGGAGGAAACGCTCCTCGCTGATCCACTTCTTCTCTTCCACCAGGATTCTGTGCATCACCGCGATCTGTCCCGCAGGACCCCCGAAGCTCTGGGCGGCCACCCTGAGCCACACCGACACGGCTTCGCGGAAAGGCACCTGTGGATGGGCGGCATCAGGTCTGCCCCGGCTCATTGCAACACCTCCAGGCCAGCCATCTGCGCCTTGAAATGGGCCAGCAAAGCCGAGAGCACCTGTCCACCCTGCTCTGCCCGGTCATGGTCTGGAAGCCCCTGGGCAATGTAACCATTGAAAATGGCTTTCAACCCTTCGGCTTCCGGTGGGGTGACCCCTGCTTCTTCCACGTCCAGGGCGTGGATGATTTCTGCAAGTTTCAGCATCTCTGGAGAGGTTTCCTCAAAGCTGTGGACCAGCACCTCGAAGGTGCACAGGTCGGCAACATGGGTGAAGTCTGCATCCAGCAGGTCAAAGGTGATTTCTCCCTCCCTGGATTCGTCGCTGTAATGGATCACGGCATGGGGGTCCAGAAAGGTTCGGATGAACCAAGCGGAGGCAATGCGGTCCACAAAAATACCGGGCCTCGTGCGCCAGGTCCTGCCCTGAAAATCGGCTTTTTTCTTCAGTGGCAGCTGAACCCTGGGGTTGTGCTGTTCCCGGAGTTTCTGCAGGAGCCTGGCGGTTTTCTGTCCTTCGGGGCTGTTGAAGTGATCGCGGCTTTGGAGGTCCTGGAACCGTTTAAGCAGTCTGCGGAAATCCAGATCTGCAGGTGGGTTTTTCAGTTCATCTTGCAGTTTGAGGTAATCTCCTCTCATCTCCTGGTGAAACAACTGTTTCAGGTCCTCGTCACTGAAGCCCTGCAGTCGGTCGCTGTGGACCAGCAGCGTGTCCCCCCCGTCTTCTTTGACGGTCTGCAACAGCCACTGGAAACCTTCGAGACAGTCGGGGGTGTCGGGGAGGATGTGGGTGCCCTGGATGGGGCTGATGGCCCCGAGTTTTTTGATGCGCCGCCAGAGGGTGACGCGGCTTTTGTGGTCTCTGGGCAGGGTGTACTGGAAAATCAGCCAGTTCATGGATTCAGCGTAAAGGGTGTTTCCAGATCACGCAACAAGTATTACAACAATATACAGGAACATGGGCTTTCTGGAGTTTCGGACCTCCCAGGGCCAGCACACCCAACTTTGGGAGCTGGTGATCGGCTGACCCTGAATCAACAAAAAGTCCAGAGGATTGCCTCTGGACGCTGGGAGTCTTTGGTTTATGCCATCAGCAGGTGGGGACTGAGCATGCCAAAGATCATGGCAATGTGGGCCACCACCAGGAAAATCCCGACCATCACCGCATGGTTTTTGAGTTTCACCTGCTCCTCCTGGCCTCTGAGCACCAACCCGGAGTCAATGAGGGCCATGCCAACAAGGGGCACCACGCCCAGCAGGTAGAAACCCACAGCGATCACATCAAAGGGACCACGCCACAGACCCTGGGTGGTCAGGGGAACGACAGCGGTGCTGAAGAGATACACGAAGATCCCCAGGAAGTACACCCCAACAAACATGCTGGCATAACGGTTCCAGCGTTTGAGACCACCTGAAGTGTTGCGGGTGAAAAGCACATACAGTTCCGTGACCGCAATGAATTCTGCCAGGATCACCGGAATGGCCATGAAGAGGATCAGGTTCCACGGCTGGTTGCTGGCCAGCAGTTCCATGTAGTGGGTCATCGTCATGTTGTCCACAACATCACCTCAATTGCATGTTGGTGACACAGGTGTCACTTCCAGAGAAGGTTCTGAGCATTCCGGTGGCCGACTTGCCCTGGGCACTGAGGATGACGGTGAAGGTGCCGTCTCTGGGAAGCCAGACCTCCAGGAAACCATTGGCGTGGGTTCTGTAGGTGCGTTTGATGATGGTTTTGCTGTTCTGATCTTTGATGAGCACATCCACAGGCTGGTTTTGCATTTCTCCGGTGCAGCTGGACATGTAGTGCGTCTTGCAGGGGTGGGTTTGCTGGAGGTAGGGAGCGATGGCAATGACCATCTGGTTCTGTGGCAGTTTCACTTCAGCAACCTGTCCATCCGGGAAGGTGAACTGGATTTTCTCACTGGTCACGAAGCTTCTCACGCCAGTGGTGCTGGTGCGCCAGAGGTTGGCGAGTTTGAGGGCCTGCTGGGGGGTGGTGTTCTGGAGTTGTTGCGGGGTGGGTGCAGCAAGTGCAGAGAGGGCAAGGAAGGGGATCAGGGCGAGGAGGGGTTTCATGGCGTTCTCCTTTTGCTTTTTCCGGAGGTCCGGTTCGGCTCTCAGGGTAGCGAATCCGTGTGAAGCTTGTGTAAAGATTCACGACATGGCAGGATGACAGCCATTCTGCACAAACCCGGACCTCTGGTCCGAAAGGTCAAGACAGTGTGGGGGTCAGGGCAAGCCGCAACAGGTGTTGCTGCGGTCCCTGAAGCTGCTGGTACCTGTGCAACATCTCCAGCAGCTCATGCTGCAATCTCTTGGCGTCCTCTGGCGAAAGGGAAAGCACATGCCATTCGGTGAGGAGGGCTGGAGCCTCTTTTGCCTGCAACTGGTCGTGCAGGGCCTGATCTTCACCGTACAGGTCAATGTGCAACTGCCTCTGGCCAGTGATGCGCAAACTGTGCTGGTGCACGTCCGGGACATGCCGGGTGGTGGCCCGCACCAGGTGGTGGTTCAGCAGGTCCTCCCAGGGCCTCCCGAAGTGGGCCAGCAGTTCCTTAAGGGAGGCCTGAGAAATGTGCCTGAAAGGAACCAGAAAGGTGCCTGCAGTGGTCTGGTAACGTGGGATGGATCTGCCGTGCAGAACAAGATTTCCATGGACTTCAATGAGGCCGGCATCACGAAATTTTCTGGTCCAGTACATCATGTGGTGCACCGAGACCTGCAACTTCCGGGCGGCCTCGCTGGTGGTGCTGGCCTCAGAGAAAAAGGGCTGCAGGTGCCGCAGGCTGCGCGGATCGGTGAGCAGCTTCACCTGCACATCACCCGTGACGGTACGTAAAATCTGAGCGTCCATTTTACCCAGCTTAACCTTAGATTAAGTCAACGGAGGAACCGGATGAAACTCAACGACCACGTTTTTGCACTCCCCATCACATGGACGGCTGGCCCCATCACCCGAACCTTTCATCTGACGGCCCTGGTGGATGCCACTGGCGTGACCCTGGTGGACGCAGGATTGCCAGGAATGCTGCCAGAAGTGCGCCGTTCCCTGCAGGAAGTTGGACTGCAGCTGTCAGACCTTCGACAGGTGATCCTCACCCACAGTGACATCGACCATGCTGGTGGAGCACGGGAACTGGTGGAAGCGACAGGGGCTTCAGTGTGGGCTTCTGACCTGGAAGTCCCTTACCTTCAGGGTTCCCTGCCCGCCCTGAAACCCTTGCCCGTCCGGTTGCTGGAGCAACTGGACCCCAGAACCCGCCAGCGAATAGAAAAGGGAGCACCACCAGTTGAGGTGAACCGCACCCTGATGGATGGTGAATGGCTGCCCATTGCCGGTGGGGTGCAGGTTCTGTTCACCCCTGGGCACACCCCAGGGCACCTGAGTTTGTGGGCCGAAGGTGTGCTGGTTGCAGGGGACGCTGTGATGGTCAAAGGTGGGCAGGTGATGCTTCCAGAAAACACCCTCGATCCCATGGTGGCCCTTGCCTCTTTGCGTTCCCTCGGCCACCTGAATGTGCGTTCCCTCCTTGCCCACCATGGCGGGCTGTTGCGAGGGGAAGACCTGCTTGGAGGGTGGAGAGACCCTGGCCAGGAGGCACTGGCATGAGAATACCCATCCAGAGTTGAGCCTGCAAAAAAAGAATGCAAGGAAGCAAAAACTTCCTCGCATGTCATGTGGACCAGATTCAGGGTGCGCCGGGATCACCTGAGGGCAAAGGCAGATCGGTCCAGAGGGGAACGGCTTCTCCAAACACCGGCATGC
This sequence comes from Deinococcus cellulosilyticus NBRC 106333 = KACC 11606, assembly GCF_007990775.1. Classification (NCBI taxonomy): domain Bacteria; kingdom Thermotogati; phylum Deinococcota; class Deinococci; order Deinococcales; family Deinococcaceae; genus Deinococcus; species Deinococcus cellulosilyticus. The sequence continues at coordinate 12,882 of NZ_BJXB01000007.1, forward strand.
CGCTCTGGTCCCAGGTGATCTTCTGGGCACGGGCCACGCGAGATTCACCACACTGCTGGCCCGGAGCAGGGTTGGCGTGGTACACCACCCAGTCTTCGGTGCCATCTGGAGACTTGAAAAATCCGTTGTGACCAGGGCCATACACCTGCCCGGCGTCATTGCGTTCCAGGACAGGCTCGGGCAGTTTGGTCCATGAAGCAGGATTCAAAAGGTCTGCATTTGCACTGGCCTTCAGGAGGCCCAGACTGTAATCATCGGTCCAGCATCCACTGCCTGAGAAAGCCAGAAAAATCTGGTCGTTGTGATAAAGCGCCACAGGTCCTTCGTTCACCGGGCCACCCATGCGCTCCCAGATGAAAGTCGGGGAGGAAATCTCCACCCGTTCGCTTTTCAGGGTCCAGGGGTTCGCCATTTCTGCGATGTACAGGTGCTGGGGTTTCTCGTGGGGCATGAAGTCTTCAGGGGTTCCGCTGTACACCAGATACAGGTGGTCTCTGGTTTGCACCACAGAAGCATCAATGGCCCAGAAGTCGTGTCTGGGATCGGCAATCTTGCCTTTGAAGGTGTAGGGTCCCATGGGGTCCTCAGTGGCACTCTCGGCAACGTACATGCGCTGATGGGCACAGCAGTCTTTCGGACCAGCGGTGTAATAGATGTACCAGCGCTTGCCTGAAGGACCCTCCAGCAGGTGGAACTCGGGAGCCCAGACGTGGCAGCAGGACGCTTCCCCTTCGGGCTGAAACACCACTTTCATCTCTGCCTGGTCCAGGGTGGCCAGGCTTCTGGATTTGCGGATCTGGATGTCTCGACCTGTGGTGTAGGTCATGTAATACCAGCCGTCATGAAAAACGATGTGTGGGTCTGCACCCGCAAACACCAGCAGCGGGTTCTGGAAGGTTTTGCCCTGGGCAGATGCGCCTCCAGAGACGACAAGCAGGATCAGGCAGAGCAGGCGAAAAAGCATGGAACGAAACATCTTCAGGACTTCCTTTCTTCAAAAAACGCAGGGGCAAAACAACACGAAAAGCCAGGGAGACAGCTGTCTCCCTGACCCGAATGGGGATTCACTCGAAGAATTTGAGGCTCCATCCGGTGTTGCTTTCACTGCCACGGGTGTAGGTGGTGTTGCCCCACCAGGCGAAACTGCCTGCGTACCAGTAGCGGGCGGCCCAGAAGTTGCTGGGGTTCTGGTTCATGGGCACCCCGTGGTACATCATCGGGAAGGTGGGTCCGGCGGGTGGACTGGTGTTCACATCTCCATCGAGCAGCACGAAGGAGTGGTGTCCAACCCCTTTGGCGTACAGGGTGGTGTTCCAGCCGGACATCATGGGTGCATGGGAGGAGAACAGGCATCCGTTGGATTTGAAGTAATCCCACACGTATGTGACGTTGCCGTTCAGTTTGAGCCTCAGGTCTGCCAGGCAGTAATTCACCCCCCAGCTTCCGTTCGCGGAGTACACGATGTGAAGCTGCCCAGACGGGTCCACGATGGGTTGAGGTCCTTCATTGACCCGGGTGGGGGGGTTCGGATCAACTTTCTCCCACCATTCTCTGGGCTGGGAGATGATGTGGCGGGGTCCGGTCACGGTGGTGGGACTGGACATGGTGGCGATGTAGATGTTCTGCTCGCCGTTGGTGTCCCCGGCCCATCCCGACCAGGTGAAGTACCACTGGTTTTTGTATTTGAAGGCCACCCCATCAATCGCCCATTTGTTGTCCGGCAAAGCCATCTGCACAGCTCCCGAATACCCGCTCTGTGGGGCGTTGGATTTGATGTAATACATGCGGTGGCCTGCCCCTGCCCCACCCGCGAAGTAGATGTAGTAGGTGCCCGTTGCAGGGTCCCGGATGATTTCGGGAGCCCAGATCTCGGGAAGGTTTGCCGGGTTTCCCCACACCTGCACCCTGGGGGCACTGCCAAGGTTCTGGATGCTGCTGGCGGCCCGCACGAAGATCAGGCGTCCATCGCTTTCCACCGAGTAATAGGTGCTGCCCACCCGGATCACGCTGGGGTCCGCATTGTTGATGGAGGTCTGGGCCTGGGAGGTCACTCCAGGAGCAGGTTGAATTGGGGTGGTGGTGCAGGCGGCAAGGGTGCAGAGGGCAAGTGACATCAGGGGCAGTTTGAGACTTTGCATGGGGGCTCCTTCAGGAAAGCAGTTGCTGGGGGGTGCAGCAGAACCTTTCCTGGCATGGGGAATGCAGATGAACTTTGACTTTTGGCTTCAGGTGAAGCATATCAGAAAAACTTGTTAATTGTCAATTTATCTTCAATAAAACCTGCTGCTTTCGCACTTCCTGGACTGTGTGGGATAAATTTCTGCAGCACAGCAAAAAACAGCGCACCAGAGCCCTGAAGGGCACTCAAGAACTGAAAATGCCGCAGCAAAGGGCAGGATTTGCAGGCCTTTCCAGCAACTTGGAGGCCACACAAACAGCAGATTTTCAGCAGCTCCAACAACAAATTTGATTAATGTCAAGTTTTTTTGCTGGTTTAACTTCAAAAAAGGGCCGGGATGTCCGGCCCAGAAGTGTGGATGCCTCAATTCAGGTCATGGCGCAACAGGTTCTCGTCCTCACTGGGCAACACCAGCCGGGCAGTGGCAGCCTCTTTGCGGGTTTCAGACTGACAGGTGCGGTTGCGGCCCTGTGATTTGGCCTGGTAAAGCAGTTCGTCTGCACGGGACAGGGCCACATGAAAACCCTCTCCTGCAGCCATTCTGACCAGCCCAGCACTGACGGTGACAGGCTCCGGCAGGTGTTTGTGCATCATCTCCACCCGTTCGGTGAAAGCGGCCCGGATGTCTTCCGCCCAGCGATAGGCCTGACGGTCCGTTTTGTTGCGCAACACCACCACGAACTCTTCCCCACCCATGCGGTAGGCCCGGTGCTGCAGCCCGAGACTTTCACGCAACACCGTTCCGAGGGTGCCCAGCACATCATCCCCCACCTGATGGCCGAAACGGTCGTTGATGGACTTGAAGCGGTCCACATCCAGCGTCAGAACATGGTTTCCCCCATAAAACTGCACGGTGTCATGCTCCAGGCCCCGGCGGTTGAGGAGCCCGGTGAGGGGATCGGTGAGCGAATCCTGGGCCACCACTTCATTGGCACGAAGTTGCATCTGGCGGGAGTCCAGCACCATCATGGCAAGGCAAAGGGTCAGGGAACAACCCAGATAAAACACCGGAAACACCTTCCACAACAGAGTGGGTCCTTCGGGCAACATCAGAATGCCTGCAACCACGGGCAAAAACAACACCCAGGGAAGCCACTTGATGCTCTGGATGCTCTGGTGACTGCGCACCGACCACGCCCAGGCCACAGTCAGCACCAGCAAAAGGCCACCCAGAGACACCATCGCAGGAAGCATCCCCACCCCTCCCAGGTACATGCGGTACAGGGCAGACGGAACGGCAGCCAGCAGGGCCTGTGCCGGACCGTAACGCAGACCAAGGAGGGCGATGGGAACCATGCGCAGGTCCAGGAGAAAACCTTCTTGCAACTCAATGGGGTAGCGCATCAGAACGAGGGCAATCAGGGTGGCCATGCCCAGTTCCAGCATCTGGTGCTGTGCAGGCTGATCTGCTGTCCTTGAGTTTTTGAGCAACAGGCTCCACCCGAAGGTCAGGCTGGTCAAAAGCGCCAGCTGAAAGATGATGTTGTCAAAAGTCCCCACAGCACACCTCCCACAAAGGTTGAAAAGCTCTCAGGTTCAGGGTACTGCGCAGGTTCTGTCTGTCTTCTTTTCATCAAGTGTTAAAACGCATTCACACACTTTGGAGCATGGAAAGACAGGCCAGGACAAAGCTCTCAGACCCATCCATCAAGTTCGGGACATTCATCAGGGGAGCCAGACGTACCATGATGTCACGAGAGCGCAGGTCAGTGCGGCACGCTGACCCGTCAAAAAACTTCTTCTTCTTCCTCTCCTTCTTGAAGATGGCCCCGGATGCAGACCGGGGCTGTTCTTTTGAGGTCTTCCGTTTGCATTTGGCAATTTACCCGGGTAAAATACAGGCATGGACCAGAACCCCACCTACACCGTCTTTCATGGCACCTCCCTGCTGCTCCAGGGACCCCTTTCCACTGTCTTGCAAGACCTCAAGAAGCAACAGGGCCAGCTTGACCCCCACCTTCCCGTGCTGATTTTTGAAGACCAGACCGGAAGGACCGTGGATTTCAACCTGCAAGACCCCATCCCCGGCCCTGCCCCTGAACCCAGACGCACGGGAGCAGGCAGGCCGAAACTGGGTGTGGTGGCCCGCGAAGTCACCCTGCTCCCCCGTCACTGGGAATGGCTGGAGCGACAACCCAGTGGAGCATCCGCCACCCTGCGGCGTCTGATCGACGAGGCCCGCAAAGCCCAACCGGACCGGGAACGCATCCAGCAGGCCCAGGCCGCCACAGACCGCTTCATGCATGCCATTGCCGGAGATTTGCCTGGATATCAGGAGGCTTCCCGTGCCCTCTATGCCTGCAATGCAGAACTCTTTCGTGAGCACATCAAAAACTGGCCTGCAGACATCCGGGAGCATGCTCTAAAACTCTCCGAAGGTGCTTTTTTGCAGGAAAGCTGAAACCCTTTTTCAGGCTCTGTCATAGATCAGGGTAAGCGCAATGCCATGCCATCTCATGGTGTGGAGCGATCAGCCATCAGCAAAAGAGGTCTTGATGCTTTCGCAACAGGCAACAGAAAGATGTGTACTGTCCTGGAGGACAAATCAGCAGTTTGGTCTGGCTGAGGTGAAAGCGAAGTTGTGTTTTGGTGCTGACGGCTGAACGCTGAGAGCTGACCGCTTCCTAAGGCTTCTGCATGGCCTCCTCGAACACCTGATAGTCGTCTTTGCTGTGCAGCAAGAGCACCTGTTCCAGCTCAGCCTGGGGCACCTCCAGCACCTGTGAGGCCTGCGGGTCCCGGGACAAAAGCAAACGGTTCACCTGTGTGACCGGATGCTGTTCCTGCAGGTCTTTCTGGCTCAGGGCCGGCACCGCAACAGGCCGGCCCAGGCGCAATGCAGAGCGCATGGGATGCAGGCTGGTGCCATCTGTACCACTCTGAACCACCAGCAAACCTCTGGAAAGGCCCGCCAGCATGCGGTCCCTGAGGGCCTGCTGGTGGTTGCGCAGCACAGTCCCTGGAGCAAATGGAGACATCAGTACCCCACCCTGCTTCAGCATCTGGTCTGAGAGCTGTTTCAGGGCTGGTGCAAATGGTTGATCCAGGCCCGCTGGCAGCAAAGCCATGGAGTATGCGCTGGCTTCTACAGCAGACTGCAGGGCAAGAGTGGCACACCCTGGCATCAGACCTGCCAAAATCCCAAATCCCTCTTCTGCAAAATGCCTGGAAATGCGCTGGGCCGTCAGTGCACCATGGGGGGTCGGAGAGCGGGTGCCGACCACACCAAGCCAGTGCAGGTCTCCTGGCAATTCACCCCTCACATAGAGCACCAGAGGGGCATCAGGGGTGGGTTTCAGGGTGGCGGGATACTCGGGGTCATCAAAACCAATGGCCGAGAGGTCCAGCCGTTTCAGGTTTTCTTCAATTTTGTTTGCTTCCTCCTGTGCCTGCTGCACCACAGCAGCATCGGACAGGGCCTGATAAAGCCGGGGGTCCAGAAATCCCACAGCTGTCAGGTCATGGACCTCCTGCAAGGATTTGTGCTGCAGAACCTTCTTCACGGTCTGCTGGCCCACTTTTGGCAGGGCCAGCAACGTCAGGATGTTGAGGGTGGACGGTGAGACGGGCCTGGACATGAATACATTGTGCACGCAAAGCCTGATCAAAACTGAGATCTCAGGCTTCTCCAGGCCCAGCATCCAGCACCCAGCGGTTTTTGCCCTGGCGTTTTGCCACGTACATGGCGTTGTCTGCCCGTTGCATCAGGGCTTCGGGGGTGTCTTCTTCGCGCCTGAGGCTGAGGCCCAGACTGGAGCGCAAGTGCAGCACCTCACCTTTGATGGTGACGGTGGGCTGGAACCCCTGCAGGATGCGGGAGGCCACCAGTTGCAGTTCCTCTGTGGAAATCACCGGTTCGAGCAGCACCACAAATTCATCTCCGCCCATGCGGGCCACCGTGTCGGTTTCCCGCACCACCTGAAGCAAACGGCTGGCCACCTCGATGAGAAGCTGGTCTCCAGCATCGTGCCCCAGGGTGTCATTGACCCCTTTGAAGCCGTCCAGGTCAAGGTAGACCATGCCCACCGAGCCGCCATGCCTGCGGCAGCGTGCAAAAGCTTTTTCAAGGCGGTCAGAGAGCAGTTTGCGATTCGGCAGGCCTGTGAGGGCGTCATGGTAGGCCATGTGCCTGATGGCCTCCTGGGATTTCTGCAGTTCCTGGTAGGCCATTTCCAGATCGTGGGTGCGTTCCTGCACGAGGTCTTCGAGGTGGCTGTACAGCCGGGCATGCTCAATGGAAATCGCCATCTGCGAAGAGAGCAGTTGCAGCACCTGCACCTGACGCTCTGTGAAGACATGGCTGGCGAGGTTGTTTTCCAGATACAACACACCTTTCACCTCGCCCTGGTGCAGGATGGGAGTGCACAGCATGGAGCGGGTCTCATGGGTCCTGAAGTGGAGCTCGGACTGGAAACGCTGGCTGGTGCGGGCATTGCCCTCCACCACTGTTTCTCGGGTCTGCAGCACGTACTGAATGACCGACAGAGGCAGGTCATGGATGGGTTCATGCATGAGAACCTGTGGCTGCTCCTGCCGGGCATCGTGGGTCGCCTCGATGAAGAACTGCTCCTGGTCTTTCAAAAGCAGCACCACCCGCTGTGCCCCTGCACTCTGGGTCACCGTGACCATCATCCTGTTCAGCAGGTTCTCCAGCACGATCTCGCTGGAAATCACCAGGGAGGCCTGCGTGAAGGCCAGCACATCCAGCCGGGAGGACTGGTGCTGTTCGGAGACGGTGGTGATGCTGGTCATGCGACTGGATGGGCGCAGCGCTGCATCCTGCACAAACAGCTGTGGATAAAGCCGTTCCAGTTGCAGGGCCTTGACCCTGGCACCCCATCTCCGGTAGGCCTGATGGGCCTCTTTGAGGTAGAGGTCTGCACTCGAACGGTTGCCCTGTGCCCGCAGAAATTCGGAGAAACGCTCCAGGGTGAGGGCAGTGTCCTTGTGGTTGACCGAGCCCTGCAGGCTGTTGAGGGCCTCCTCAAAGCGGTCTCTGGCTTCATGCATCTGGCCCTGTGCCCGGGCGAGTTCGGCGGCCACCAGCAGGGCCTGATGGCGGTAATTCATGGGGGCATGGTGGGACCAGGATTCCAGCATCTGCAGGTTTTCTCGCACCTGTTCAAGGTCAGCCGTTCTCTGTTCTGCAATGCGTGTGGGATGGAGGGCCAGCAGGATCAGGGCCTGCATCATGGTGTCCTCCACGTTCATCTGCACACCCATCGAAACGTTCTTCTGGCGGTACAGGTGGCAGATTTCGGTGTGCTTCAGGGCCGCCTCCAGATCACCACTGAGGTACTGCAGCACCGTCTGCAGGCTGTGGTACCGGTGCTCGACCGGAAGGTTTTTCATGGCGACGATGGCGTTTTCCATGTGTTGCTGGTAAATCAGGCTGCAGGATTCGAGCTGTTCGGTGTGGTCCCCGCGCATCAGTTCCACGAACATCTCCTGCATGCGGGTCATCAGGAGGGCGTGGGGTTTGGCCTTCACCACCTCCAGATGCTCCTGAATGCAGCGCTCCAGGTGCTCCAGATGATGCCCTGCATTGTAATGGGCATAATACATCGGCAGAATGGAAAACACTGTGTAGGTGGGATCTCCACTCTCACGAGCCAGATCCCTGGCTGCATCCAGAAAAGGAAGGCTGCTCAGGGGAGGTTGTTTCCAGTGACACAACAGGGTCCCGAAAACCTGTTTTGCACGGCTCAGGAAAAACGGGTGCCCATAGCGTTCAGCGAGGGCCAGAGACACCTGCATCATGCCCCAGGCGAGGTCGATGTTCCCACTCGAAACCAGCATCAGGGCGGTTCCGTAATACGCCACCACCGACTGCTGGCTGTTGCCATGCTGCAAGGTGAGCTTCAGCTGTTCCACCAGCACGAACATCATGAATGCTGGATGGCTGAAGTATCCCACCGTCACCAGGGTGGTGAGGAGCCGCATCTGGACCTGCAAGGCTGGATCATCTGGCATTTCACTCTGGGTGAGGAGGCCTGGCAAGCCCCTTTTCATCACCTCTCCCAGCAGTGGGCGCAGAGCAGCAATGCTGGCCTCCTGGAGTCCGGTTTCAGGCACCTGAATCCCAAACAGGCCCAGGGCCTGAATGCCCAGTTGAACACACTCGGGGTAGCGGTTCAGGTAGGTGAGGAGGTCGATCTTCGAGGCGTACACCTCTGCCAGATCCACCGGGTCTTTCACATGCTGGACCAGCGACTGGAAATGGATTTCTGCCCCTTCAGGGTCATGCAGCAGGAACCGGGCCTGCAGGGCTTCAAGGGTGAGGTCAAATGCAAGTTTGCCATTGTGGGTCCAGGCCACATCACCAAGGGCCAGAAGTCCGGCATCCAGAAAAGCCATGGCCGTGCGGTAAGCCGTGGAGGTGCGGGCTTTGCGGGCCGCCTGCAAACAGAGTTCAGCCACCTGAATGCGCTCTGTGGGGTCCTCGATCAGTGGGAGGCCCAGAATCAGGTGGTGCACCTGCTGAAACAATTCAGCATCTGTCTGCTCAGGGGTAACCTCAAAACTGCGTCCCAGCTGGAGGTGCAAGGCAGCCTGTTCATTTGACGGAATCTGCTGGTACACCTGCTGCAGGATGCGGTCATGGGTGAAGCGCACCTCTTCCCCGGTCAGGATCAGCAGTCCTGCATCCAGGGCAGGAAAAAGGGCCTGCATGGTGTGGTCTGCAGATTCCTGACGGAGCTTTGCCAGATGCCCGATCTCCACAGGCTGTCCGAGCACGGCAAGCCAGAACAGGGTCTGTCGGGTGGCTTCCGGGAATTCCTGGACCCTGCGGGAAAGCCGGTCCAGGGTGTTGTCCGTGGCGTGCTGCTGATTTGCTTTTTCCAGGTCCCACTGCCAGGTTCCCAGGTCATGGTCGAAATGCAGGACTTCATTTTCGATCAGGGCCTCAATGAATTCCAGCATGAAGAAGGGCATTCCAGCGGTCTTGTCTGCGACCACCTGCGCAAGAGAAGCCACGGCTTCCGCAGGCATGTTCAGGGTGTCTGCCAGGAAATGCTGCACATCAGGCAGGTCCAGAGGCTGCAACACCAACTCGGTGATCAGGGGGTGATCCTGCACGTACCCCAACAGGGTGTGCACAGGCAGATTGTTCTGGATTGCGGTGTCCTGATGTGCAGTCAGCAGCAGCACATGGTGGGTGTCTGCACTGGTGATCAGGTGATTGAGCACCCGCACAGAGAGGGGATCGGCCCACTGCAGGTCATCAAGCACCAGAACCAGTGGAGCGTCCTGCATGGCAAAACCCTGCAAGAGCCGGACGAAGGCGTCCATGAAGCGGTTCTCGTGCTCCTGAAAAGGCAGTTCTGGCACAGGAGGTTGAGGCCCCAGCAGCCATTCCAGCTCGGGAACCACAGGCAGCATCACCCCGACCAGGGGACCGAGGGCCTGTTGCAGGTTCAGGGTCCAGCGGGAACGCACCATGTCGCTTTCCGCCATCAGTTGCCGGATCAACTGCTGCACCGCCTGAATCAGGCCACTGGCTGGAACCTGTTGAAGGGGGCTGTACTTGCCAGCCACGAAATGCCCCTGCTGCTTGATGACCTGCCCCTGCAATTGAAGCAGCAGTTCGGATTTGCCCACCCCAGCGTCACCCGAAACCTGCACCCACTGGGAACCCCCGTGCCGCACCACCGACAGCAGTTGCTCCAGATGCCTGAGGTCAGGGTCTCTGCCATAGAGCTTCTGGGGAAACTGGTGCTGCTCCATGCGGTCAAAAGCACCCACAGGAGCATCTTTTGTTTCAGGGGACAGGGCACGCTGCAGGTCCTGAACCACACCGTAAGCACTCTGGTAACGGTCCTCGGGGTTCTTGCTCAGGAGTTTCAGGATCACCTGAGAGAGAAACCCAGGGAGCGCCGGGTTCAACTGATCTGGTGGGACTGGAGCCACTGCCATGTGCAGGTGCACCCACTCCACTGCATGGTCTGCCTGAAAAGGCAGGCGTCCAGTGAACATCCAGTACAGCACCACTCCAAGGGAATACAGATCTGAACGCTGGTCGATGCTGCGGTTCACCCGACCCGTCTGCTCCGGAGACATGAAAGGAAAAGACCCTTCCATCACGGCCAGTTCGGTGTTGCGGGTGCGGCCCCGGGCCAGTGGACTCGACAGCCCGAAATCGATCAGGTGAACCCTTCCATCTTCACCCACAATCACGTTGTGGTACCCCACATCCTTGTGGACAATCCCCTGCTGGTGCACCAGTCCAAGCTGGCGGGCAAGGCCTGCCGCAAGTTCCAGTTTGTGTTCCAGGGAGTGTTCGTGCTCAAAGTGGTCCTGCAGGGTTTCTCCTGGCACATATTCCAGGTACAGGGCAGGTTGCCCCTGGTATTCCCCGTAATCCAGGGCTTTGCGGAACCCCGCTTTTTCCATTCGGCGGGTCATTTCGAATTCTCGCTGCAAGAGGGCCAGTCCGGAGGTGCGTTGCTGACCGGTCAGCACCTTCACCACCACAGGCTGGTCCCGGGCCTCATCCCAGACCCGGTATATCACTGTGTTTCTGGAAGCGTAAAGAAGGGATTGCATTGGATGGAGCTGCACAGCCTGCACCTTTCAAGATCTGACCCCAAACTGGGCGGGAGAGGAAAGAGATGCACCTGTGTGCATCTGGCAGGAACAGCATATCGGGGAGATCCCAACACAAATCTTAAGGCCCGGGACAAATAAGTGCTGTAAGGCTTTGTGCAGTGTCAGGGTGGGGGCAAGGTCGGGGTAGGGGCAAGGTCGGGGTGGGGGCAGGGTCGCTGAGGGGATGTGGTCCCTGTAAAAAGCCGTCAGCCGTCAGCTTTCAGCATAAAAACACCTGTGTGCTTTCACTTCAGCCAGGTGAAACAGAAGTTTGACTTTCCACCACAGTGGAAATCCTGGCATTGATCTGCTTCCAAAGCGCCAGCAAACCTTGAGCTGATGGCTTCTTGAGCAGAACAGCACCCTTCAGTGGGGCTTGCTCGCTGACCACTGAAAGCTGATCGCTTCACTTCATCTGGCTTGATTTTGCCCACATTCTGAAGGCATCAGGCTTTGCCCAGCCGCTGCACCCGGTCCAAGAGTTCACGCTGGGACAGGGAAACCGAGACCTGATGGGCCACCGACATCACCAGTTGCACATCGTCTTCAGTGAAGTCTCTGTCGTGGATGCTGTTGCACACAGTGAGGGTTCCCAGCACCCTGGGGCTTTCCGGGTCGAGCAGTGGAGCCACAATGACTGCACCAATCTGCTGGCTGAGGCGACGCTCCCGCACAGAAGGGCTTTCCCTTTCATCCACGCCTTCTTTGGAGGAGAGGGCCGGTTTGCGTTCGCGCATCACCCAGCCTGAGAGTCCCGAGCGGAGTTCATGGATGTCCAGTTTCAGGGAGAGCTCGGGAGCAGAGCCTGCTGCCCCTGCCGCGTAAGCCACATCCTGACCGTTGGGGGTGAGGGTGAAGATCAGGCTCCAGCGCACCGAAAGAGCTTCTTGCACCATGCGGGCGATGTCTTCCAGAAGGCCCTGCCTGGAGCGGTTCTGGTGGATGGCCTGACTGACCCCGTACAGGGCGGTCAGGCGGCGCAGGTCCTCGCTGACCTTGCGGTGGAGGGCCAGGGTGTCCAGGGCAATGTTGAGGTGATTGACCACCGTCTGGAGCACCTGCAGGTCCCGGTGGGTGAGGGGTTCCCGCTGGCTCTCCACCATCAGGGCACCGTGGGCCAGTCTGGACCGTCCAAAGGGCACCCCGAGCACAGAGGCCTCTTCCCCATGCAGTTCGACCCCTGCTGGAAGCTGTGTGGCATTCAGGATGTGCAGTGCGTTTCCAGTGCGGATCACATGTGCAGCAGCACTGCTTTTCAGGTGCAGGAGGTCACTGAAGGGCTTTCCTCCCCTGCTGGGACCCAGCTTCAGGGTGTTTCCCTCTTCAAAAACCACATAGACCTGGGCATGGTCCATGATCTCAAAGGAGGCGTTCACCACCGTGGTGAAAATGCCTTCCAGGCTCACATTGCTGGCAAGCAGCACCTGCAGGCGTTTCAGCAGACCCAGTTCCTGTTCCAGTTGCTGGTTTTGCACCTGCAGGTGGGCCGGTGGGGCAGGTTCAAACTGGAACTGCACGCTGCACATCACATTTTCCTTGAGGGTGGAGGGGAGGATGGTGACGGCCACCCTGGCCCACTGCCAGCCTTCAAGCAATTCCACCTGCACCCGGTGCTGACTGGACTGCCCTTTTTTCAGGGCACTCTGGATCACCTGCCAGACGTCAAAAGTCTCACGGTTCTCGTCGGTGACCTGCAGGTGTTGCAACCAGAAAGGACTGTCTTCCAGGCCGCTCTGGCTGACGGTGGGCAGCCGGACCATGTTGTCGGAGAAGGCCTGGTTGTAGAGGATGCACTCTCCTTCATTGTCCAGCACCACCACCCAGCCGGGCATGCTGTTGATGAAGACTTTCAGCTGTTCAGGGTTGAACATGTCTTTATTCTAGAGGGTTTTTGTGCCATCTCCTGAGCCCGATCTAACAGACAGCCTGATTTTCTGCTGACCTTTCAGTGGGTCAGGGTCGCCCGGTACTGGGACGGGGTCAGTCCAACCACATTGCGAAACAGCCGTGTGAAGGCACTGTGGTCGGAGTAACCGCACTGGTGGGCCACTTCGGTGATGGTGAGGTGGGTGGTGCCCAGCAGCTGGGAGGCGGTTTCCAGGCGGATTTTCATCAGCATCTGTTTGGGGGTGAGTCCGAACACCTGACGGGTGGCCCGCTCCAGCTGGTCTTCGGACATCCCGGTGAAGAGGGCAAGGGTTGGAATGCGCAGGTCTTCGGCATGGTGTTTTTGCAGGTGGTCGCTCAGGACGGCAAGCCGGGCGTAAAGGCTGCTGCGCTCATCTGGCCTGGGCAGGGCCCTGGAAATCCCGGCCACCCCGATCACCTGCCCTTCTTTGTCCCTGAGGGGAAACTTGTGGGTGAGGCACCACCCCATCTGGGGTTCTGTGGGGTGCTGGCGTCTGGAATGCGGCAGGTGGTACATTTCCAGCCTGTCCCGGATGGGCGCACCATCCCTGATCACCTGGAGGTCCTGCTGGGTGTAATTGTCTCCGATGGGTCCAGGGAAGATCACCGAGGCCGTGTGTCCCAGCAGCTCCTTTTTGTGCTTTTTTCCGCTGCGGTGCATCAGGGTCTGGTTGACCATCACGTATTTTCCTGCACGGTCTTTGACAAAGAACATGGTGTCTGGGAGGGAATCAAACAGCTCCATCAGCACCTGAGCAGAAAAGCTTTCCAGCAACGCATCCACTTTCCCATTGTGCCAGATTCCACAAAAAACTGCGTGAAAAGATCAAGACGAAATCCACCGCTGGGCCGCATCATGAAGCATCAGAAAGGCCACCATGACCCACTTCACAGGAGATGTTGTTGTGATCGGAGCAGGCATCATCGGAGCCGCCTGCAGTTACCGCCTTGCCGAAGCAGGCTTTAAAGTCACCGTGCTGGAACAGGACAGTTCCCCTGCCACCGGGTCCACCGCCCGCAGTGCAGCAGGGGTGCGCGTGCAGTTTCAGGAGCGGGTGAACATCGAGCTCTCTCGAATCAGCATCGAAGAGTACCGCTGCATGAAAGACGCCGACCTGCGCGAGATCGGCTACCTGATGCTGGTGCCAGAAGAGCGCTGGGAAGCCCACGAAAAAGGAATTGCACTGCAGCAGTCTCTGGGACTTCCTGTGCAGGCCCTCAGTCCTCTGGAAGCACAACAGATTCTGCCCTTTGAAACACACGATCTTGTGGGCTGTTCTTATTGCCCCACAGACGGGGCCGTGGACCCCCACGGGATCACCTTTCATTACCTGAGGGAAGCCAGAAAACACGGGGCAACCCTGCATGTGGACACCCGGGTCACCGGGATCAGGCACCAGCAGGGCATCTGGACCCTCAGCACCTCAAAAGGCACGTTTCAGGCCCCGGTGGTGGTGAATGCCACCGGAGCGTGGGCCAGGGAGGTCGGTGAAATGTGCGGTCTGGACGTGCCGATCACCCCGGCAAGACGCATGGTGTTCTGCACCGGACCCCTGGAGGAAACGCACCATTTCCCGATGACCTTCGACCTGAAAAGTGGGGTCTGGCTGAGGTCAGAAGGCCAGCGGGTGATTTTTGGCAGGGCCAATCCCTCTGACAGCGGCTTTCGGACCACCCTTGACTGGGACTGGCTGGAACCCACCCTGGAAGCGGCTTTTGATCGTTTTCCATGGTTCGAGAAACTGCACCTGGACCGCAAGGCCAGCTGGTACGGTCACTATGAGATGACGCCGGACGGTCAGGCCATCCTGGGCCGCATGCCCGGAGTGGCAGGCTGGTTCAACGCCTGTGGTTTTTCCGGTCATGGGGTGATGCAGGCCGCAGCCACAGGTCGGGTGATTGCCCAGGAGGTGCTGGGGCAGGAGCTTCTGGTGAACATTGATCCCCTGCGCATTGACCGCTTTGCCCATGCAACACCCCTCAGGGAGGACATTCAGGTGTGAGCCCGCCCGCACCCTCCTCTCCTATGCAGGTGGCCGTGATTGACTGCTGTCGCATCCTTGTGGGTGCTCTGACCAGGTGTTCTCTGGCCCCAGGGAAGAACACCTGAAAACACCAGGGGATGGGACTTCCCCTGGTGGCGCAGCAGAGGTGGGTTGCTTGCAGGTGGGCTGCGCGACTGTGGGACCAGTCTGGGTCGCCCACCCTCCCGTTCAGCCTGCGGCCTGTGCAGGCACCCGATCCAGAAATCCGGTCACCGATTGCAGCAGACCCCCGGGAGAGAGCACAGCGAAGTCTGTGCCTTCGACCACCACTTCCTGGCCGTCAGGTCCCATGCCCCAGCGGAAACGGGCGTGGTTCTGGTGGGCATCCACGGCACCAAGCAGGGTGAAACGGAAACCAGGGTACTTCTGCTGCACGGCGGCAATCATCTGGTCGATCCCTTCGATGCCATTGCCCTGCATGAGGGGGTCCACATAGCGGGCGTCTGTGCTCCAGGTCTGCTGGATCAGGTTCAGGCGCTTTTCACTGTCGGTTTCATTCCAGGCTGCGATGTACTGTTCAATCAGGACTGTTGCATTCATGGGTGCCTCCTTGGGTGGACCGCCTCTGTTCTTGCGGTCACCTGAGGTCAGAATAGGTCCAGAAATGCACAGGGTCGATTACCTCCGGGGTCATGGCCTTCATGACCTGAATTCGTTACCATCAGGGCATGACGCAACCGATGGCAAGTGCCCAGGGGGTGGGAACCCTCCTGCGGGAATGGCGACAGAGACGCAGACTCAGCCAGATGGACCTGGCCCTTGAGGCAGACATTTCCACCCGGCACCTGAGTTTCGTGGAAACGGGACGCTCCCATCCGAGTCGGGAAATGGTCCTGCACCTCGCCACCCACCTGAACGTGCCCCTCAGGGAACAGAACCTGCTCCTGACGGCTGCGGGGTATGCCCCGGTGTTTCCAGAGCGTTCCCTGCAGGACCCTTCCCTTCAGGCGGCCCGTCAGGCGCTGGACCTCATTCTGCAGGGTCATGAGCCCTACCCTGCTTTGCTGGTGGATCGGCACTGGAACCTGCAGGCCATGAACCGGGCCATTCCTCCCCTGCTGGAAGGCCTCCCGGAGCACCTGCTGCAAGCTCCGGTGAATGTGCTGCGCCTGAGCCTGCACCCTGAAGGCCTCGCCCCAGGGATCGAAAACCTTGCTGAATGGCGGGCCCACCTGCTGGAGCGCCTGAAAAGGCAGGTGGACCTGACAGCAGATCCTGTGCTGATGGATCTGCTTGCAGAGCTTCAGGCTTATCCTGCCCCCAGAGGAATACGTGCACAGGTGACCTCTGACATTGCCATTCCTTTGCGCCTGCGCACCTCCCAGGGCGTGCTGTCCTTCCTGAGCACCACCACGGTTTTCGGAACGCCTGTCGAAGTGACCCTCTCAGAACTGGCCCTGGAAACCTTCTTTCCGGCAGATGCTTTTACTTTACAGGTGTTGCAGGGCCAGACTGTCTAGGAGGGTAAAAATACTCTTTCGGGCAATCTGGTTTCAGAGGTGCACAGTGTGTTCCTGACAACCCGGAACATCCTCCAGACGGTAATACACCGGAATCCCACGTTCAGTGGCAAGACGCACGTCATTGTCTGCACCCTTTGATTCGCCTTCGATGCGCAGCACAGCATGACAGAGCTGGATCAGGCGTCCGGCCACCGGATAGAGGATCTGATCGTAAAGATGGTCTCCCACTTCTTTTCCTCCGGCAGTGTGCCAGATGGGAAGGGCAACCCACTCTCCGATCATGGGGATGTGTCCGGCTTTGAAGAGGGGCCAGGAGGCTTCTTCGAGGCGGCGCAGGTTCTGGGCCATTTTTTCAGGGTCGTCTCCGGTGCCGCTGCGGTAGGGTCCGGCGATGAGGATGAGCATGGGGGCTGGTTGGTTCATGGGTTCCTCCCATCAGGAAATGAGATTGCACGAAACTGCACGCTTGAGTCTGAGGCACCCCAAGGACAGGTGAAGAAACCTGTGTGGCATCGTTCCTCACCTGCACTTTTAGAACCACAGTTGCCGAAAGGGAGATCAGCGCAGGATTGCGGGGTTGAGATCCTGCCATTCTGGCACCCATCTTCAAATTACATGCAGCTTCATGCAATGTCAAGGACTATCGTGCAGTTTCGTGCAAAGGTGTATACTTGAGCTGGTGAATCCGTGCTGACCACACAACGCAAGCAATTGATCCTTGGACGCCTCAAAGCAGACGGCCAGATTGTCGCCAAAACCCTCAGCCAGGAACTGGGACTCTCGGAAGACACCATCCGCAGGGACCTGCGGGAACTTGCTGCCGAAGGATTGCTGCAGAGGGTGCACGGGGGGGCACTTCCAGCCTCTCCCACCGTGGTGGACCTGCAGGCCAGAAAACAGATTTCCCAGGAAGCCAAGGCCGTCCTCGGAAAAGCCGCTGCAAACCTCATTCAATCGGGTCAGGTGGTGCTTCTGGACGGCGGAACCACCCATGTGCATCTGGTGCGGCACCTCCCTGCAGACCTGAAAGCCACGTTTGTGACCCACAGTCCGACCATTGCCGTGGAACTCGGGGAGCACACCTCCTGTGAAGTGGTCCTGCTGGGAGGCAGACTCTTCAGGCATTCGATGGTGGCCATGGGTGCAGCAACCCTGGAAGCCCTCTCCCACATCCGACCCGACCTGTTCTTCATGGGGGTGACCGGAGTGCATGCGCAAGAAGGCCTCAGCACCGGGGACCTGGAAGAAGCCCACCTCAAGCGGGCTCTCAGCCAGAGGGCTGCCGAGACCATCGTGCTGGCAGACAGCAAAAAAATCGGGGTGGCCTCACAGTATGTGATTGCACCTGTCCGTGAACTGGGCACACTGATCGTGGAGAAATCCCTTCCTGAAGAGGTGCTTTCACCTTTTGAAGGGCTGGGCATCACACTTTTGCGGGCCTGACCAGAAAGCAAGATTGCCCCTCGTCCCATGCACAGGTCAGGGGTAAAATGTGCGGTATTCCAGGAAGGAGCGAAAGACCCACGTCTTTCACAGCACCATGAACCAGCCGCACGACCCCCTGCATTCTTCAGATCCCCACCGTGCCCACCTGAATGCCATCATGGAAGCCCTGCTGCAGGTCACCACCCCCCAGCAGGTGGCCGAAGTGGTGGTTGAGCATGCCCTCACCGCCCTGCAGGCCAGTGCCTCCACCCTGTACCTGCTGCACGAGGATCACCTGGAAAACCTGCAATACCGGGGCGACACCAGTGGCCTGCTGGAAGAAGATTTTCGTGAGGTGCCCTTGACCGCACAGATTCCGGCCACTGCCGTGCTCAGGACCGGGGAAACCCTGATCCTGACCGCAGCAGAGCTGCTGGAACAGTATCCAGATTCACTCCTGTTGAAAACCCACCCACAGGCTGGACTGGTGCTCTTGCCCCTCCGGAGCCAGGATGAGACCATCGGGGTGCTGGGCCTGGTCTTTGAGCATGCCCTGCCTGAAAACCCGGTGGACATCCAGTTCATGAACCACCTGGCCTTCCACTGTGCGCAGGCCCTGGAACGCACCTGGCTGATCCGTCGGCTGCAAAGCAGCGAGGAGCGTTTCCGGTCCCTGCTGGAGGCCACCACCACCATGGTGTGGACCCGGGATGGTGAAGGCCGCTTCGTTCAGGAACAGCCCAGCTGGGAAGCGTTCACCGGACAGCCCTGGGAGGAATACCAGGGTCGGGGCTGGCAAAATGCCATTCACCCTGAAGACCGGGAAACAGCCCGGGAGAATTTCCTGAAAGGCATTGAAGGCAAAATACCCTACCAGAATGGGTACCGTTTGCGGCAGCATGACGGCTCGTACCGCTGGATGCAGGTCCATGCCGTTCCCGTGCTGGGTGAAGATGGGCAGGTCAAGGAATGGATGGGCTTTCACCGGGACATCACCGAGGAAAGGGAAGCCAGCCAGGCCGCCCTGGACAGTGAGGCCAGGCTGTTTGGCATCATCAGCACGGTCTCTGATGCAGTGATCACCACCGATGCCTCACGCAGGGTTCTGGTGTTCAACCATGCAGCAGAACGCATGTTTGGTCTCTCTGCCCGGGAAGCCACTGGAGAAAGCCTGGACCGTTTCATTCCACAGCGGTTCCGCCGGACCCATGCCCACCACATGGAGGCTTTTGGTCAGACGGGGGTCACTTCCCGCAGCATGCACAGCACACGCAGTGCCCTGCCCGCGCTTCGTGCAGATGGGACGGAATTTCTGGTCGAGGCCACCATCTCGCAGGTGGTGGTGGGAGGAGAGCGCCTCTTCACCGCAGTGGTCCGGGATGTCACCGAACAGATCCGCGTGGAAGGCCTGCTGCGGGAAAGCGAGGAACGCTTCCGGGCCACCTTCAGTCAGGCCGCAGTTGGGATTGCCCATGTGGGCCTGAGCGGAGAATGGCTGACCGTCAACCAGCGGCTCTGTGACATCGTCGGGTACAGCAATACAGAACTGATGGGTCTCACCTTTCAGGACATCACGCACCCCGAGGACCTCGACAAGGACCTGCACCTGCTGAACCTGCTGGTCAGTGGACGCATCCAGACCTACGACATGCAGAAACGCTACATCCGCAAGGATGGAACGCTGGTCTGGGTCAACCTGACCGTCTCTCTGGTCCGCACCCCTGAGGGAGATCCCCACTATTTCATTTCGGTGATTGAGGACATCTCCTCCATGAAAGACACCGAGCTTCAACTGGTGCAGGCCCGGGACGAACTTGAGGCCAGGGTGGAGGTGCGCACAGCCGAGCTGCAGACCCTCAGTGAACAGCTCTCCGAACGGGTGCAGGAACTGGAGGTGCGCAATCAGGAAACGCGCCTGCTGGGTGAAATGAGCGAGATGCTGCAGGCCTGCCTGAACCTCGAAGAGGCCCAGGAGGTGGTGGCCCAGCATGCAAGCCTGCTGATGCCCCATCTGAAAGGGGCCCTGTTTTCTTTCGGGGCCTCCCGCAATGTGCTGGAGGAGATGGTGCAATGGCATGGCGAATCCAGCAGCAGCACGGTGTTCACCCCCCATGAATGCTGGGGGCTGCGCAGAGGCAAGGCTTTCCTGAGTGAGCCCAGAGGCCGGGGGCTGCGCTGCTCGCATGTGCATGACAACGGTGCAGCCCTGTGTGTCCCACTGCTGGCTCAGGGTGAGACCGTGGGGTTGCTGCACCTCAGTGGTCCTGCTGAGATGTTCACGTCACGCAAACAGAGGCTGGCCCAGACCATCGCAGAAACCGTGGCCCTGGCGATTGTGAACCTGCGCCTGCGGGAAACGCTGCGCATGCAGTCCATCCGTGATCCTCTCACCGGACTGTTCAACCGCCGGTATCTGGAGGAGACCTTCACCAGAGAGGCCCGCCGTGCCCAGCGGCACCAGCACAGCATCGGCATGGTGATGCTGGATGTGGACCACTTCAAACGCTTCAATGACACCTACGGCCACGAGGCAGGAGACAGCCTGCTGGCCGACCTCGGGCGCGTGCTGCAATCCAGTGTGCGGGGTGAAGATGTGGCCTGCCGCTACGGGGGTGAGGAATTCACCCTGATGTTGCCAGGGGCAAGCCTGGAACAGACGGTTCAACGGGCAGAGCAGGTCAGGCAGGCCATCTCTGAACTGCAGGTTTCAGACCGGGGACAGATGCTGGGTGGGGTCACGGCCTCACTGGGCGTGGCCGCTTACCCACAGCACGGAGACCAGCTCCTGTCGGTGCTCAGGGCGGCAGATTTTGCCCTGTACCGGGCCAAACAGGAAGGCCGCAATCGGGTGATCCCGGCAGGTTGAACTTCAGGTCTGAACTGAAGGGTCCATCTCCAGATGGGGCGCAAGAATCCGGGTGACCAGAATGGGCACCAGTGCCAGGGTCTGCTCTTTTTGCTGGATGGGTACAGTCAGGAGGTCCAACAGCAGTCCATCAATGGCAAAGTGCAGCATGGCAATTTCTGCGGCGTCGCCTGGAAGGCGGGCCTGCCTGTGGAACATCAGGTCCAGCTGAAAATTGCGGGCCAGGGTCTCTTGCAGAATGCGAGCCAGTTCTGGTCGCCTTGCCGCTTCCAGGCGCAATTCAAAGAGGGCCAGCGTGAGGTCTTTGCTTCTGGTGGTGCGCAGCACGATGTCCTGGATGTAGTGGATGGCCGTTTCCAGGGTGGGCGGCAATGTCCCGACCTGCTCGAAGACTTCGTGAGGGGGGGCAAGCCGCTCGAAAATCCGGGAGGCCAGTGCCCCGAGCAGGGCTTCACGGCTGTTGAAATAGTTGGCGGTGGTGCCGGTGGGTACTGCTGCTTCGCGGTCCACGGCGCGGTGGGTGAGGCCACGGGCTCCTTCGCGGGCCAGCACCCGCAGTCCGGCGTCGGCAAGCAGATTTCTGCGTGAGGGATTGGCAGACACCCTGAGAGTCTAGCACAACCACTACAGATGTTGTACAATAGAACTACACTTGTAGTGGATGAATTGCAAAGTCATGCCATGTGGATGGCGTGGAGCAATCAGCGTTCAGCATTCAGCCATCAGCAAAAGAACCCTTGATGCTTTTGTAGAAGAGGGCTGCAAGGATTGCACTGAACAGGAGGTTAAAAACCTGTATTGCCTGGCTGAAGTGAAAGCACACCTGATTTTGGTGCTGACCGCTGATGGCTGATGGCTGACGGCTTTCTCAAGGAACACCGCCCCATCAGCGACTCTGCGCTTACGCTGACATCCACAGTGGTCAAGGAGGCCCACATGCGAAAACTGATTTACTACGTTGCCAGCTCCCTGGATGGATTCATTGCCGGCCCCGGAGACAACACAGAGGTTTTCTCTCTGCCAGAAAGCTACCTCAGGCACCTGATCGAACACTTCCCGGAAACCCTGCCCACCCATTTCCATGCTGCCATGGGCAGCGAAGCCACAGGAAAACGCTTTGACACCGTGGTCATGGGCCGCAAAACCTACGACCCCGCCCTGCAGGTGGGCATCACCAGTCCCTACCGTCACCTGCGCCAGTACGTGGTCAGCCGCAATCTGCCCGATTCCAGCGATCCCGAAGTCACCCTGGTGCGGGAAAACGTGGTGGGCCTCATCCAGCAGCTCAAGCAGGAGACCTCAGACAGACACATCTGGCTTGCAGGGGGGGGCAGCCTCGCAGGTCAACTTGCCGAAGAAATCGACGAGATCATCCTGAAACTCAACCCCATGGTGATCGGACAGGGCACCCCGGTTTTTGCAGGAGATTTCCCGTTGCAGCGGTTTGAACGCATCTCCTGTGATCCCCACCCGACTGGTCCTGTGTTGCTGCATTACCGTGCAGTGCGGGATGGACGCCACAATTTAAGCTGACACTGCACCTTCTGAGAACAGAGTGGGCTGCTCCAAGGCTTTCTTTTCAAGCTTCAGGAGGTGCTCCTTGCGGGGAATCCCACCCCCGTAACCGGTCAGGTCCCCTCCTGCACCCACAATCCGGTGGCAGGGCACCACGATGGCCAGACGGTTCTGTCCGTTGGCCCTGCCCACCGCCCGGGAAGCCAAAGGCTGACCCATCTGGCGGGCAAGTTCACCGTAAGTGCGGGTTTCACCGTGGGGCACGTCCAGAAGAGCCCTCCACACCTTCTGCTGAAAGTCCGTTCCCGGCATGTGCAGGGGAACCGTGAACCTCAGCAACTGTCCTGCAAAATAGGCCTGCAGTTCTGCATCCAGCCTGCTCAGGTGAGGATGGGCTCCGGGCAAGATGCTGTAACCGTAACGCCCCTTCAGTTCCTCCAGTTCAGCAGGCAGGGCAGGCCGATCTGTGAACTCCAGCAGCACCACACCCCGATCTTCGGCCAGGGCCAGCATCGGTCCCAGAGGGGTCAAGATTCTGGAGAACACCAGCACCCTGGCGTCCTTGCTTTTTCCGGGCTGCGTTCCCACATGGTGCTGAAAAGCATCTCTGAAGCCACTCAGGGACTGGTAGCCGTGGTCCAGGGCAGCAGCATCAATGCTCTCCCCCTGTTCCAGTTGCCCGAGGGCCTTACCCAGACGCCTGGCCCGGGCGTATGCATGAAAGGTCATGCCATAGTGGGTTTTGAACCAGCGACGCAGAAAAACAGGGTCCAGGCCACTCTGCTGCAACTCCGCATCACTCCAGCGTTTTTGAGGGGCCTTTTCCATCTCCTGCAGCAGGGTCTGAACTTCTGCGGGTGCGTCCCCTTTGAGTTGCAGGGGGGTGCAGCGCTTGCAGGGCCGATATCCAGCGGTCATGGCATCTTCTGCCTTTGCATAAAACTCCACATTCTCCGGTCTGGGCTTGCGGGCAGGGCAGGTGGGACGGCAGAAAATCCGGGTGGTCTTCACCGCCGTGAAAAACACACCCTCAAAAAGAGGATTGCTCTCCAGCATGGCCTGGACCATCACATGCCGTTCAGGAAGGGAAGTCATGCCCTGAGTCTACCCAGCCTCATGCAGGGTGTCCACCGAAAATTGAACAGGGAATTCGGAATTCGAATTGCACAAAAATTGCTGAAACACCCGGGTTGTCCAGATCTTGTGCTTCTGTTCTGCCGACCAGAAACTAGGCTGATGTCATTCCATCAGCCTGATTCACCTGACCCGGAGGGTCAAAGAGATGCCTGCTGCCACCATTCCACGAAAACTGCCCCGTGAGATCGAGCGACCCCACCTGCATGACCAGGTGGAAAACACACTGGCGAAATGGGTGGCTTTGATCGCTCCAGCAGGTTACGGCAAAACCACCTTTCTGGGCCAGATGGCCACCCGAAAAAGCACGCCGGTGGTGTGGATTTCTGCCGATGATCCTTTCCTGGACCTGCATGCCCTGATCAACACCCTGGAAATCCGCCTTCCGGGCAGCGGTCCAGCCCTCGCAGAAAGGCTTTCCGGGGTGACCCTCGTGATCGACCCCACCAACCATTTCCGCCCGGAGGTGTTTGCATATCTGGCACATCTGGTCCGGGAAGCCCCTGCTGATTTTCGCCTGTTCACCGCCGGGCCAGCGCTGCCTGAGCAGGACCTCCAGAACCTCCTGCAGGCCGGACAGTTGCTGGTCGTGAGGGCTGAGGATCTGGTTTTTTCGCTTCAGGAGTCCGTGGAGTTGCTGGCCCACCGGCCCCAGTTGCAAGATCCTGCTGGAATTCACAAAATGCTGGAGGGTTGCCCCATGCGGGTGTCTCTGGTGTCTTATGGAGCCACCCCGTCAAAAGACACCTCGGCCATGTTGACTGAAGTGCTCGAAAACCTGCCCGGAGACCTTGCCGCCTTTCTCCCCGGTCTTTCTGTTGTGCAGGTGTGGGAGGAGGGCACCCTTGCCCAGTTGATCCCGGAACTTGCTGCAGGGTGGACCGTCCGTCTTTTGCAGGCCGGGTTTCCCCTCACCCAGGAAATCCACGGCCCGATCCGTCCTCATCCTGTGCTGCAGCAGACCCTGAATGGCATTCTGAAAACGGACCCTGCCCTGCACCAGAGCCTGCACGACCGGGCTGCCCTGCTTGCGCTGGCCCGTGGGAATCTGTTCCAGGCCTTCAGGCATCAGGTGCAGGGTGGCAATCTCACGGCTGCTGCAGAACTCGCAGACCGCCTTGTTCCTGCATTGCAGGTGTCTGGACGCTGGAGCCTGATTGAAGAATTGCTCAGGCAACTTCCAGAGCAGATCCTTTCCCCTGCCCTGCGTCTTGCTCTGGCCCGCTGTCTCTCTGTCAGGGAAGTCACCCCTGAGGCGCACAGGCTTTACCTGCAGCTTTTTGAGAGGAATCAACTGGAATTCGAAGACCTGCTTTTGCTGGCAGGCCACCACCTGCAAAATGAAGAGGCCACCCACGCCCTGACCTTCGCCACCCACGCCCTGGAACGGGCCAGCACACCAGAGGAACGCTGTCCTGCCCTGAGGGTCAAAGCCCTGTCTGCTGCCCTGCTCGGTCAGGGGACCCCATTCATCCCGCAACTGAACCACGAAATGGAATCGGCCCGCAGGGACCAGCGACCTGAGGATGTTCTTGGGCTGCTGTACGCTCTGGGACAGCTGCAAACGCAAGACGGAATGTGGAAGGAGGCGCTGGGTTCCCTGGAAGAGGCCACCCGCCTTTCCAGGGACCTGAACCTTCCCCGGGCAACCTTCACCGTGGGTGGAGCGTGGGTCCGGGCCCTGTCTGCGACTGGCAGGAGCATGCAGGCCCTGAAGCTGCTTGATGAACTTCAGCGGCTCACAGAACAGGCCTTTCCCGGGCGCTTGGGCTGGATTCACGCACTCAGGGCAGTGGTGCACTGCGACCGCCACGATGTGAGCGAGGCCAGAAAAAGCATCAGCACAGGTCTGCTGCTCTGCAAGGAGGATCTGCCAGAACACCTCAGGACCCGGCGAATGCTGATTCATTTGCAGGGCTTCACCCACCACCAGCTGGGTGAAGCGCAGGCCCTGCAAACGCTGGTCCAGGAAACCCAGCCGGTGAATGAGGACCCTCCTGACCAGGAACACCTGCTTCTCAGGGCTTTGCTGAGCTGGAACCAGCAGGATGCAGAGGGTCTGGACCTCTGGAATGTCCTGCTTCAGGGCAGACTTCGCAGCCTCCCGATGGTTCAGCTGTACTGGGCTGCTGCCCGGACCCGGCAGGGTGAGGCCCTGGCGTCAGACCTCGACCCCCTGATGCAGACGCTGGAACACATGGAAACAGACGCCCTCCTCAGGGATGAAGCGTCTCACCTGCAGGAGGTGTATGGGATCTGGGTGTCGCGCCGCTGGCATGCCGAGCGTTTCCTGCCCCACCTGCAGCAGTCTCCCACCATGCAGGGCACGCACACCCTGCACCTGCAGACTTTTGGAGGGTTTGCGGCCCGGGTCCAGGGTCAGCCCATCCGAATTCCACTGAAAAAAGCCCAGGAGGTGCTGCTCTGGCTGGCCTGGCATGGTGCGTCCACCCTGCCGGAATTGATGGAGGGAATGTGGGGTGAACCCTGGGGGCAGAAGGAACGCAAGTACTTGCATGTGGCCCTGGCAGAACTGAGGAAAGCATTTGCGCAGGTGGTCCCGGACATCAACCCCATTTCATTTGATGGTCTGTGCTACCAGATCCATGAAAAACTGCAGGTGCGGCTGGATGTGCGGGAGTTTCTGTTCCTGCAGCACAGCACCGATCTGCAGCAGGTGCAGGAGATCCTTCTGAGGTTTTCAGGACGCTGGATGCCCGCACTGGACCGTCCCTGGACAGATGGGGTCAGGGAGCAGCTTCACTTCGCGGCCATGGATCTGGGGTTGAAGCTCGGTGAGGTGCACCAGACCAGCAACCCACTGCTGGCCCTCGCAGCTTACAAAAAGGTGCTGGAGCAAGATCCTCTCCACGAAGAAGCCCACCAGAAATGCGTGATGCTGCTTCGCCAGACCGGGCAACATCACGCGGCGCTTGAGGCCCAGCAGCAGTACGAGTACCTTCTCAGGCTGGACTGACCCGCTGCAGGTGGGTCAGGTGCAACCGCCAGAGTGGGTTGAAACCTCACCATGCTTCTCAGGGATTTTGCGGTGAACTGGAAGGGAACAACAAAGAAAACCAGTGGCTGAACCCACTGGTTTTCTTGAGGCAGACGGTTCAGGCTTCAGGGTTCGTTGGTGAAACGCACGTTGTCCAGGAACATCTTCCCGGCGTAATCGCTGTTCACATCGGCGACCACCAGGGTGATTTTGCCCAGAACAGTGTCTGCAGCAATCACCTTGTTGTCATTGATCTTGTCCAGATCGAATTTCCCTGCAATGCGGTACAGTCCATCGGCAGTTTTGGTCATGGCCCCCAGCGTGGTCAAGTCGATGTCGACGTTCTCGCTGGCCTGTGCCCAGTACCCCAGGCTCGGAGGACCAAAAGCCAGGTTGACGGAGAGGGTCCCTTTGCTGGCCCGATCTGGCTTCAGGTACAGGTCGAAAGCGAGGTACTTGTTGGCACCGCGGGTAAGGTTGGATTTCTCCAGCACCAGACGGGGAGCAGAGGCCCAGCCATCGGCAGGTTTCACATCAGGGTAGATGACATCCCAGGACAGGGCTTTTGACGCATTGGCGGTCTGGATCTTCAGTGCAGTTTTAACGCCAGATTCTCCGGCCCAGTCCCAGCCCTGGCGGGTGCTGTCTTCAAATGTGGAGGGCAGGGTGGCGGTGCCGATGGGATCATGTTCCACAGGGACCACCACACGGTCCCCAGAGAAGGTGATGTTGTCGATCCACACGGTGTCATTGGCTTCCTGGCTCTCGGTGCCAATGAAGAGGATCAGGTTCGAGAGCACATTGTCGGTCTCATCTTCGGCAATGAGTTTCAGGTTGGGAGCATCTTCGTCAGACAGGGTGACGGTGGCTTTGTACTTGCCATCTGCCTGTTTCACAAACTGGTCTGCGTTCACGATCACAGCACGCGCAGGGTTGGTCCAGCCATCCTTGCTGCTCTGGGGCACAGCGGCCACGGAGACTTTGGTGGGGGCAGGCACATACACATCCATGCTCATGCTCTTCGCACCCCGCAGGTTGGGATGCTGGCTGGTTCCATCTGCAGAGAAGCGCGCGTTGGCCCAGAAGTTGCCTGCTGAAACGTCATTGCTTCCGCTCAGGGGGCTGAGTTTCAGCATCTTGTTCTCTGCGCTGACCGTGATCCCTTTGACTCCACTGTCCGGGTTCAGGGCAAAACCCTGGGTGGTGTCGTTGTCAAAATTGAAGGCCACCTCAGTGAAGGCAGTGCGGTCAATGGGCTGGTATTTGGTCCCTTTGATGCGCGCCCGAACGTATTCCCCGGACAGGGTGAGCTCGCTGGGGGTCCACAGCCTGTCTGCCCCGGGATCAAGGCTGGTCTGGTTGGGGAACGGCAGGAAGGCTGCAGAAGTCTCGGCCTTGTTGGTGAGAGACCAGTTGACCCAGCTGATGTTGTGTTTGTTGAGGAACTGCAGCCAGACGTCGGCTTCTTTGAGGAAAGGTCCGTTGTTTCCGCTGGCCTCGCTGACCCCCCACTCGGTGGAGAACACGCCCACACCGTGCTCCAGGGCGTAACGGGCATTGCTCATCACGTTGCCCCGGTCTGCCAGGTTGGTGGAGGGCATGTGGGTGCCGGTGTAGAAGTGCACAGTGTAAAGGGTGGCACTGTCTTTGATGGGGTTGTCGGCAGCCAGATCCGGGCGCTGGCTCCAGTTGGGGGTCCCGACAATCACGATGTTCTTGTTGCCCAGGTCCCGCAGCATCTTGATGATGGGCTCTGCGTAGGACTTGATCTTCTTCCAGCCTTCAGCGTCATTGCTGACCCCTGGAGCCTGACCGGGGTTGGGTTCGTTGGCGACCTCGTAAATGATGTGCTTGTTGTTGGGGTACTTCTGGGCGATGGACTTGAAGAACTCCAGCGGTTTGGCATTGGTGTACACGTCTGCGTTGGGGTCGCCAGGGGCATGCACGTGCCAGTCCACAATCACGTACATGTCGTTGGCAATGGCAAAATCAATGCCTTCAATGACTTTTTGTTTCAGTTCGGGTTTGGTGGCGTATCCCCCTTCTCCGACGTACAGGGCCAGACGGAAGACATTGGACCCCCAGTCGTTGGCCAGGGCCTTGAAGGCATTGTCATTGACGATTTCCGGGTACCATTGCAGGCCGTGGGTGCTCATGCCACGAAGCTGGATGGGTTTGCCGCTGCTGTCTGCCAGCGTAACCATGCAGTCTTGCTGCACGAGTTGCAGGGCTCCGGCCTGTGAGGGTTTGCGGGCAGCTGTGGTCAGCAGGTCCGGGAAGGCTTTTTCACTTGCTGCAGGATCGTAGTCCCCTGCTGGAACGGTGGCTCCGGTGGTCTTGGGGGTGCAGTTGGGTGCAGGTGGCTGGAACAGATTACAGGAGCTGGTCAGCAGGGAGACCATCAGCAGCACACTGGCAGGCAGGACTTTTGAAGGGGTTGGCATCATGGGATTGAACCTCCTGAAGGTGCAACAAGGGCCCCTCAGGAGGACAGGTGTGGCCTTCAACGCCTGGAGGACCCTGAAAAAGCACTCCAGACACACTGCTGCCGTGTCTCCTGAAATATGGTCTCTGTTGCCTTCCAGAACATGGTAGGTTCAGGCGACCAATGGCGACCAATCGGGCTCCTGCAGGCAGCTGATGTCAGTTCTTCCGGTCTGGTGGCTGCACTTCTCCCACGGTGCGGTTGCGGCCCGAGTCTTTGGCCTGCAGCAGGTGATGATCGGCCTTTTCAATCCACTTCGTGGCGCAGCCTGATCCTTCGGGGATGCCCCCATAAACGCCAGCTGAAAAAGTCACATGCAGGTCGTCATGGAGGGGCCCTCTTTCCTTCAGAGAGGCACGCAGGCGTTCCAGCACCTCACCCACGCCCACCGGACAGAGCTGTGGGAACACCAGCAGGAATTCCTCTCCACCCCAGCGAAAGATCAGGTCGTGGCTGCGCAGTTGGCCCTGCAGGAACCGGGCAAACCCGACAAGCACCTGGTCCCCTGTGGCGTGTCCGTAGGTGTCGTTGATGCGTTTGAAACGGTCCAGATCCAGCATTGCCACCGTGATGGGGGTGTTTTCCATGGTGGATTGTTGAAAAATCCGGTCAAGTTCCTGCTCGGCAGACCGGCGGTTCAGCAGGTGGGTCAGGGGATCGGTGTTCACCTGCCGGGTGAAGACCCTCTGGTGATCGGCAAGGTACAGCAGATGCTCCATGGCATCGAGAGCAGCCTCTGCCTGTTCGGTGTCGTTGGGATCTGCCAGATGCAGTTGCACGGTGACCTCACCACTTTCAGGAAGGGTGAAATTCTGTTTCACAGGATGCCCACCCATCACCCCCCAGTGGAATTCCAGTCCACCCAGAATTCTTGCCCCGTAAAGTCCAGGGAGGTGCTGTTGCAGGGCAATCAGGGCCGTCTCCAATTCGGTGCGGGACGGCTGTCCACTGGCCAGTTGCTGCTGGTAGGGCACCAGCACGGCTTTGAGGGTGCTCAGGTGATGGCGGTAGCGCAGGTGGGAAAGCCTCTGGTGGTTCATGAAACTGACCACCATCCCCGTGAGGGCCGCAAAGGTCACGTAAAAGAACATCCAGGAGATCACCTGCATCAGCAGGGTCTGCGCGTCATCCAGACGCACCAGAAAACGCAGAGCAACAATCAGGAAAACAGCGAGCACCAGGGGTTTGACATCGGTTTTCCTGCTGGTGGCTTCCAGCAGAAGACCCAGGCCGGTGGTCAGGTACAGCAGCGCATAAGCAAGGTTGTCAATGCTGGTCATGGACCATGAGGCGTTGTTGCGCTGCAGGCCGTACAGCGTGTCAATCAGCACAAAACCGTGGAAAGCGATCAGCCAGACTGCACGTGAAAGGGGGGCTTTGCCTTCCAGAAAAGCCTGGGCTGCAGGTGCAGCAGCCAGCAGCAGCAGGCAGTCCAGCACAGGATAGAGTTTTGCAATGCTGTTGATGGGAGTGGCGAACAGCACCCACACGGCAAGACCCAGCATCGGCACCGTGAGAAACAGCACCAGACGGGGAGGCCGGGTGTTGCTGACCTTGCTGAACATGTAATACCAGACGAAGTAACCCAGGATGTACAGGGTGTCTGCGATGGGCAAGAGGACCTGTTTCTGGCCTTCCAGCACCCAGGAAGCCTCTCCCAGGCCCCAGAGGAGCATGCCGATTGCCCCTAAAGACCAGGGACGCGGAAGGCGCACACTGACCAGACCCAGAAGCAGTGCCGTGGCAGGCACAATCCAGGTGGCCTGGCTTTTCAGGCTCGCTGCAAACATCATGCCCAGCAAGACCATCAGCAGCAGGGTCCACAGGATGGTGTTCTGGTGGCGCTCGAAAAAATCATTCATAGACAGTGTGTTCCATGGCATCCCTCAGGCGACCTTCAATATGACCTCCGGGACTTCCCTGATCCCATCCTATATAACGCTGTTTCACAGGTGAAGGTATTGGAATTCCTTACTTTTTTTACACAATTGTGCACAGTTTTATTGACGTTGGTGTTCACTCTAACGTTTTCAGAGCAAAAGGGTTCCCAGCAGAAAACAGGCCTCCCATAACGGAAGCCTGTCTGTAGAAGGTGCTGGTCCGGATGTTCAGGTGTGCTTGATGTCCAGCGCTGGCTCATGATGGGTGTAGGGAATCTTGTCATCCAGAACGTCTTTTGCGCGTTCCAGGTCGATTTCATTCTCCCATTTGCTGATGACCAGGGTCGCCACACCGTTCCCAATAAAGTTCACGATGGCGCGGGCTTCGCTCATGAAACGGTCAATCCCGACAATCAGGGCAAGACCTGCAAGCGGAATGGCAGGAAGGCTGGTGAGGGTGGCGGCCAGGGTGATGAAACCGCTCCCGGTCACTCCAGCGGCACCTTTGCTGGTCAGAAGCAGCACGGCCAGCAGGGTCAGTTGATGGGTGAGGTCCAGGTGGGTGTTGGTGGCCTGGGCAATGAACACGGCGGCCATGGTCAGGTAGATGCTGGTCCCATCGAGGTTGAAGGAGTACCCGGTGGGCACCACCAGTCCAACCACGGACTTGGAGCATCCCAGGTGTTCCATTTTGCGCATCAGGCGGGGCAGGGCGCTCTCGCTGCTGCTTGTTCCCAGCACCAGAAGCAGTTCATCGCGGATGTATCGCAGGAACTTCATCAGGTTGAATCCGTACATGCGGGCCACCAGACCCAGCACCACAAAGACGAACACTGCACAGGTGAGGTAGAAAGACACCATCAGGAAACCAAGACTTGCCAGGCTGCCCACCCCGTATTTGCCGATGGTGAAGGCCATCGCTCCGAAGGCACCGATGGGGGCGAATTTCATGATGCTGTTGACCATCTTGAAGAAAATCTGCATCACATTTTCAAGCCAGCCCAGAAAGGCCTCACCGTATTTCCCCGCCTGGGTGATGGCAAAGCTGAACACAACCGCCAGGAACAGCACCTGCAGCATGTTCCCCTGCGCAAAAGCGTCAATGGGGTTGTTGGGGATGATGTTGATCAGGAAATCCGCAATGCTCTGGTGTGCGGTGTCGTTTTCGGTGTACTTGCTGATGCTGGAGGTGTCCAGGGTGGCGGCGTTGACATTCATGCCTGCTCCGGGTTTCAGCACATTCACCACCACCAGACCGATCAGCAGGGCGAAAGTGGTGATGACCTCGAAGTACAGGATGGCTTTGACGCCCACGCGGCCAACCTTCTTCACATCTTTCATGCCCGCAATACCAAGCACCACCGTACAGAAGACAATGGGGGTGATGACCATCTTCACCAGACGGACAAAAGCGTCTCCGAGCGGTTTGAGACTGGCCCCCAGGTTGGGGAGAAAGAAGCCGAGCAGAATGCCTAAAACAATGGCCAGAATCACCTGACCGTACAGGGTACGTATGAAGCGCATGGTTGCCTCCGTTCAAAGGTTGTGGATACCTGTGAGGATATTTGTCCCACCAGGAGGGAAAAATCACCTGTCTATACGAATTTTTGATGGGCAGGGACATCAAAGGCCAGAATCCTGCTGCAGTTCAACAAAACCTGAAGAGAGGCTTTGATCTGGCGCTGCGTCTTGTGTTCACCTCTGATCAACACAATGAACACAATGAACAAAAACCCTTGTCTTGCCCCTGCAAAACCCGTACAGTCCAGAAAGAACCCCGATGAATGTCCCCCTCTCCCCTGCCACACAAGTTGGCCCGCTGCTGGATGCGATGACTGCTCTGCGCACCCGTCAGACCGGAAGCATCCGCAGAAGGATGTTCTGGCTGCAACTGGTGCTGTTCATGGTGATTCTGGGCCTGCTGTTGATGCTGCAGAGCGTCCTGATGTACCGCTATGTGAAAGAGCAGTACGGAGAGCGCTCCCTGCTGGTCTCAGGAATGATCGCCAGTGATCCAAGGGTGGTTTCTGCATTGCAAAACCAGACTTCTGGTTTGCAAAAACTTGCCCTGGACTGGCAGAAAAACCTGCAGGCCGATTACGTGGTCATCACCAATCAAAACGGCATCCGCCTGACCCACCCCAACCCTGAGAACATCGGGAAACACATGGTGGGCGGGGACTACATTGAACCTCTGGAGCTCGGCAGGAGCATCATCGAGACCACCACAGGGACCCTGGGGGTGTCGATTCGAGCCAAAGTGCCCATCTTTTCAGAAGACCACCAGATCCTGGGACTGGCGAGTGTGGGGTTTCTGCTGCCCAAAATTCAGCTGGTTTCTCTGAAAGTCGGTCAGAGCCTGCTGCTGGGTGCAGGGGTGGCCGTGCTGCTGGCCCTGCTGGGGGCACACTGGATCAGTCACCGCATCAAACGCCTGATGTTTCAGCTGGAACCCGAACAGATTTCCCTGTTGCTCACCCAGCACCGCACCGTGCTGGAAGCCATGGAGGAAGGGGTTCTGGTGCTGCAAAACGGCAGGGTGGTGCTGTGGAACAGCCAGGCCCAGCAGCACCTCCCAGGGGTTCAGGCAGGTTTGCCCCTTCTGGCAGCGTGGCCCGAAGCAGACCGCTGGGCCGATCAGCAGGTGGCGCACCTTCCCCTTTCCCTGAACGGCACCCCCATGCTGGTGAACGTGCAACCGATGGCCGAAAACAGCGCCGTCCTGACCTTCCAGAACCGGGCAGAATTCATGCGGATGATCGAGAAACTCACCCGCGTTGAGGAATACAGTGGACTGCTGCGCGCCCAGACCCACGAGTTCAACAACCGCCTGCACACCATCTCTGGCCTGCTGCAACTCGGGCACCACCAGGAGGCCCTGCAGGTGATCCAGCAGGAAACACGCCTCAACCAGCAACACCTCAGCCGAATTTCCCAGATTTCTGTTCCGAAAGTGGCTGCTTTGCTGCTGGGCAAGGGGGAACGGGCACGGGAACTGGGGCTGGGATTTGAAGTGCACCCGGACAGCCTGCTTCCAGAACACTGGGCCGAGCAGGCAGACCTGATTGTTACGGTGCTCGGCAATTTGATCAACAACAGTTTTGAAGCCCTCTCAAATCAGGAAAGGGGCTCAGTGGGTGTGCTGATCGGTGAAGATCCAGATGGACTGCAAATCGAAGTGACCGACAACGGACCAGGCATTCCAGCAGAGCACCACGCCTGGATTTTTGAACAGGGGGCATCCACCCGTGGAAAAGAGCGAGGCATCGGGCTCTTTGAGGTGAAAAGACAGGTGGAAGCCCTCGGTGGCAACATCACCCACTTTCAGAGGGAAGGGCACACCGTCTTTCAGATGAATCTGCCCCATCTGCAGGAGAAAGCATGAACCGTGTTTTGCTGGTGGAAGATGACTTCTGGGTGGCCCGCATCCACCGGGAGATGGTCGAACAGCATCAGGCTTTCGTGGTGGTGGCCCACGCAGAGAACCTGAAACAGGCCACTGCTCTGTTGCAGTCCCTAGAACCTGATCTGATCCTGCTGGACGTGTACCTGCCGGATGGTCGAGGGCTGGACTGGCTGCAACAGTTGCGCCAGCAGGGGGTGCACACCGAGGTGATCCTGATCACCAGTGCCAACGACTCTGGCAGCGTGCAGCAAGGGCTTCATCTGGGGGTCACCGACTACCTGTTGAAGCCTTTTGAAAAAGCCCGACTGAATCAGGCACTGGGACGTTTCCTGATGCGGCAGCAGGGAAAAGAGCAGACCCATTTCAACCAGCACAAACTCGACCAGTTGATGCTCGGACAGCACGCCCTGACCCTCCCCAGAGGCATTGATGGTGTGACCCTGCAACGGGTGCGGGACCTGTTCACTCCCGAGGCTGCCCTGACCAGTGACGAGGTGGCCCGCTTCATTGGGACCAGCAGGATCACCGCCTGGAGGTATCTGGAGCACCTTCTGGAACAGGGTTTTCTGGAGGTGCATCCAGAATATGGCAATGTGGGCCGTCCCACCAAACGCTACCAGCGCAAGGGGTGAGCCACAGGGCTGAACTGCGGGGAAGTCCTGATTCTTTCCTGAGATGAATCATGTACAATGGATCAGGAATAACAGAAAACGGATCTCATTATTCAGTCACAACATAATCCGTTTCGGACAGGAACCCATGCGTCACCTTTCAGCCATTCACGACCCACAACTTGACCTTGCCCGATACCTGCAACTCGAAATGCACACCAGGGGAGACACCCTGAAAACCCTCTGCGAGACCCTGCAGATCGGACCAGAACCCCTCAAACAGGTGCTTGCAGGTCAACTTCCCCTCACAGCCGTCTGGATTTTCCGCCTTGCCCAGCACTGGGAGATTTCTGCAGGGCTCCTGTGGCACTGGCAGCAGGACATTCTGGCCTCAAAGCCTTTTTTCACTCCAGCACAGGCTTCAGATTGAAACGCCCGAGTTTGCCTCGATCCAGGCCGTCACCCTGGCTTCCAGACGGGCTTTCACTTCAGGCCATTCTTCCGGCAGCAAACTGAACATCACGCTGTCCCTGGCATATCCATCCGGACGCACCTGATACCGCCTGAGGGTGCCTTCCCGAACCGCACCAAGTTTTTCCATGGCCCGCAGGCTTCTGGCATTGCGGCTGTCCACCTTGAAGTGCACCCGGTTGGCCCCCAGAACCTCAAACGCCCTCTCCATCAGGAGCAATTTGGCCTCGGGGTTCACCGAGGTTCCCCGGAAAGGTGCGGTCAGCATGGTGCCAATTTCCATCCAGCGGTCTGCAGGGCGCACCTCACTGTAGGAAATGCGGCCTGCCACCTGACCCCCATGGGTCACCACCGCCCAGTTCACGCGGTTGGGCAGGGCAATGAGTTCTTTGAGGTACAGGGAAAGTGAGTCCAGCGTCAATTCTGCCGGACCCCCCCTGGAAAGGTACTGCCCGGTGTCCTCGTCCATGTGTTCCAGGATGCCGGGTGCATGATCTACAGTGAGCCGTTCCAGTCTCAGGGTGCGTCCAGTCAGGGTGGGGGCCTGCAACCATTGGGTCATGTCCACATGGTAAAGGGGGATCTGCTGCCTCTGGTCTTCTGCTGGCCCATCTGCCTAGAAGGGTGGTGGTCAGGTTCTGTCTTCCTGCTCTTCTTTGCTTTCTGGCTCAGGGTCTACGGGTGCAGGAACAGCTTTTTTCACGCCCCGGGTCACCAGATACCGGTGGCTCCTCTGGGACATCTCATCCATCGCCTCTTGCACCTCCGACAAGCCCTGGAAGCTTTGCAGGACCTTGCCCTGGACGTGTTTCTCAAAGGTTCTGAGCACCTGGGTGGCACTGGTATTCCTCAGAAAGATGCGGGAGACATGCGGGACCTGCATGAAAGGGGCCGTGGTGACGCTGTAACACTGTTTGTCCTGAGCAAAACCCAGCAAGGAGTACACTTCACGGTGGGACAGCTTTGAACCCGGCTGAAGCTGCGGTGCTCTGGCATAAGCCACAAATGCAATCCACTGTCTGTTCTGGTGCAGCAGGTAGGCCCCTGCCACAGAGGGATAAAGGGGGTTGTACATGAAAGAGAGAAGCTCAAACCCCATCTTCTCAAACTTGCTGCTGAGGCTTTGAACCCCCTGCTGGAACTCCTCGGGAATGTCCTCAAATGAAGCGAGGTCTTCTGCAACCGGATTGGGGGCAGGGTTTCCTTCGCTGGCGTTGATCATGCCGAATCTGGACAGGATGAACCCCATCACCCCGATCAGGGGGTTCGGGGCGTGGTCCAGCATTTCACGGAAGGTGAATTTGCTGAAGACAGGAACGTAATGGGACTCAGACATGGTTCTCTGATGGTACAGGATCAGGACTCCCGGTGGGGGGCCAGGGCCATCCGCAGAACGTAATTGGCCCCCTCTCCCCTGTCCTGGTGGCTGTATTTTTCAAGGAGCTCTTGCATGTCCTGCTGCAGGGCCTTGGCCTGTGCCCGGGTGAGGCTCAGCAGCCTCCAGTCGTCCCGCACTGCCGGGGCGTCCTGGCCACGGAAACGGGACATCAGGCCGGGAGAACCGTCCTGACCAGACCCCAGGGCCTGAACCACGTAAACCACCCCTTCATGCCGCATGAAACGCAGCCCCAGGTCCCGACCGTCTTCACGCTCTGCCTGATAAATCTGGTGGGCCAGCCCCTGAAACAGCTGGTCGCGCCAGGTGTTGTCTCTGGACACCATCAAATCCTCGAAGCTGTGGTGTGGGGCATATTTGAAGGGCACAAAAACATGGTCTGCCACCGAGCGGTACACCTTGAGGGGCTTTCCCCTTCGGGGGATTCTGCCCACGAGGCGGATCAGGCCCAGTTTCTCCATGTTTTCCACAGCCCGGTAGGCCTGCAATGTGGTGCATCCCAGAAGCTGGGTGAGCTCTTTGATGGTGCACTCCTGGGCCAGAAAAGGCTGGAAAAATCGTGTGCCCTCCGGGGAGACCAGAAAAGCGGCGGCAGCCTCATCCTGAATGGTCAGCCAGTCTTGTGGGGTCATGTTCAGGGCCTCCGTAGAACTTTCAGAATGGCATTGCCCTGAAAGTATACCTTCTCTACCCTGATGACAGAACCGATCTGCTCACAAGCACAAATCCGTCTGAAGAGGTGAACCATGAAACGTGCATTGGCTTTATTGTTCGTTGTGATGCTCCAGGCTGCCATTCCTGCTCAGGCCACCACCCCCCCAGAATCCCAGTCTCCGTGTCCCCAGGGTCCGGCTTCTTTCCCTGGCGAACCGGTCTCCCTTGAAGGTGGAGGCCCTGTGCTGGATGTGCGCCCATTGCCCATTTACCAGTGCTGATCCGTTTTGAGTTGATGCCGCCATTTTGATCTGGCGGCATTTTTTTTGACTGTGCCCATGCCAAAAAAATCTGGCCTGCTGAAAATCAGCAGGCCATTCGCAATTCCCCCACCTGGTGCAGTGTGGCGTCCTTACCCCAGGATCATCCACACTCACAGCATTGGATGCACTTCAGGGCAGATAAGTTCCCGAGTTCCACACTGCCGCCCCGTTGTGGTAGATCACCATGTTGGCATCGGTCTGCAGGGCGAAGAATGCTCCGGGTCTGCCGCCGGTGTTGGTGGTCCAGATCGCCCGGTTTGAGGTGTCGTACAGCACGAGGTTCCCGTCGTATTGCATCACCAGATTCTTGGCGGACTTGCCTGCGGTTCCCGCGTTCCACAGGGGCACACCTCCGGGAGCATACAGCACCAGATTGCCGTCCCATTGCAACGTCAGGGTGGCTTTGCCATTGCACACACTGATGCTCTGACCCGGAGTCATGACCCATCCGCCTCCTCTGTCCTGATTCACGCAGGCAGGGCTGCTGGTGACTTTGGAACGCTGGAACACGTAAGGCCCTGGTGCAGAAGCTTCATATTCCTTGATGGTCCAGCCTGCCCCTTTGCGCACCAGGGTCAGGTTGGTCTGCACGGCCTTGCCCCAGCCTCCATTTTCCTCCAGGGCCACAAAGCGGGTGCGTTCGGCATTCAGCCAGCCTTTGAAGAGCACCACATGTCCGGCATTGCCAATGCCCTGGTTGTTGATGGCGTCTCCGGGCTGCAACTGGTCCCTCAGGATGGTGACCGCGTAATTCTTGAGGGTGCTGGTCACGGCAGAAGTCCCGATGTCCCAGGCCATGCTGACAAACCCGGAGCAGTCCTGACGGTACCCCTGGTACCAGGCCCCCTGGTTGTAGGGAATCGCCTGATTCACCCAGTTCTGTGCCCGACTGACGATGGTGTTGCGGTCACTGATCGCCTGCTGCTGCACATCTCCTGTTTCCTGCACAGGAGCAACCTGGGGGTCCTGAGTCACACTGGGGGTGGTGCTGCAGCTCACTGCACCGAGCAGCATCAAACCCAGAAGGCCAATTTTCATTTGCTTGATCATGTTTTCCTCCTTCTGGCCACAGTTTTGCCCATTTGAGCTTTCAGTGCAGAATTGTCCTGAAAGTTGAAGGAGGTCTGCACACTCGACAGGAGAGGAGGGACCTCTCTGCCCTCTGAGATTTCAGAACACCCGCACTGAAAGTTCCGTTCTTTCTGTCCTGTGTTCTGAAGTCCAGTGACCAGCCTACCTTCTGGAAAATTTGCTGAAAAAGTCAAAAATCAGAATGGATGTTGCCACCAGCATCACTTCCAGAAAAAGATTTGCGAAAAAGTAATAGTTCACCACCCCGTCACCACTGTCTCCATTGTGCTTGTTCAAATAACTGAGCAAAAAGAGGTCCACCACCCACATGAAATACAGCCAGCCGCGCTGTTCGCTTGTGGGGATCTTCAAAAATGGGAGCAATGCTGCACCAATCAGGGTCGAAGCAAAAACCATCCACAATGCCATGTCCTGATTTAAGCACACATTCTGACCGATGCCCTCTGTGTCCTCCAGAAAACAACGAGCGTCACAAAAGCTCAAAGGATTTTTGCAGGGCCTCTCGAAACCGCTCAAGCCCTGCATCATCTGCAATCACCATGACCAGGTAAAGACGCCTGTCCTTCTGTTCCCGTTTGACATACACGTCCTCTCCCACATGCTGCTGAATCCACAGGGACAGCGTATCCGGGGTCCAGAGGCGCACCTCCTGAATGGGAACCTTCAGGCGCACATGGTGCATTCTCACGGTCATGGATCAGGTGGTTTCGCGCTGGATCACCTTGACAGGCAAAGTCACCTGCTGGGTGGGGCCTTCAGGGTGGTCAATGCGTTCCATCAGGAGTTTTGCAGCAATCCGGCCCGAATCATAAAGCGACTGGCTGATGGTGGTGAGGCCCAGGTAATCTGCAAACTCCATGTCATCGAAGCCCATCACGGCCACATCGTCTGGCACTTTCAGGCCCAGGGCTTTTGCAGCTTTGAGCACCCCGACGGCCTGATAATCGCTGTAGCAGAAAATGGCGTCTGGACGGTCCGGGAGTTGCAGCAGGTCCATGGCTTGCCGGGTGGCGTCTTTGACATCAAAAGTTCCCAGTGAGACATACTCATCTGGAAGTCCAATGCCTGCGGCTTCCAGAGCTTCACGGTAGCCTTTCAGACGCTGGCTGCTGAGGATGATGTTGGATTCCGCAAACTGCTGCTCTCCAATGAAGGCCAGTTTCTTGCGGCCTTTGGAGATCAGGTGCTCTGCGGCCAGACGGCCTCCCTTCTGGTTGTCCACCTCCACACTGGAGAAATCCGGGTGGTCGGTTTCGATCAGCACGGTGTGCAGGTTGCGGCCCAGCAGGCGGTCTGCGACCTGTTCACTTAAGGGAAGGGACATCACGATCAGGCCATCGAGGTGCCCGGTGATGGGCAGTTTTGCCAGGTGCTCCCCTTCACGCTGTGGGTCCTTCTGGTCGAAAATGGTGATTTTGTAGGGCTCCAGCCTGAGGGCATCGAGCACCCCGGCCAGCCTGTGGTTGAAAGAGGCATATTGTGTGAAGGTTCCCACCACGCCAATGGAACCGAAGCCCTTGCGCCCGTAGGTCACGGCCTCGGCCTTGGGAACAAAATTCATCTCGTGAATGACGGCCATCACCCGCTTGAAGGTTTCGGGCTTGACCCGTGCAGGGGCATTGAGAACGTTGGAGACGGTGGCAGCGCTGACTTTCGCTCTGGCCGCCACGTCGTAGATGGTGGGCCTGGACATACCCATACTGTACCTGAAATCTCTGGAAGGACCGAAAGGAGGGTGCGCTCAAAGGCGCTCTGGGGACGGGGTCGGTCTCGAAGGCAATCAGCAGTCAGCGGTCAGCTTTCAGCTCAAAAAACCCCGGTGTGCTTGATCAAGAGACGGCTCAACAACGAACATCCTGTCCAGTCCATACAGTCACAACACTCTGGCTTTTTGCCAGAGCCCACCATCTTCTTTTGCTGGCGGCTGATGGCTGAAAGCTGACCGCTCTCAGGCCACCCTGGGGGCAAAGTTGCAGGTCGCTTCAGCAATCACGTACAGCGGCAGTTCTGGATGGGCACTGGTGCTCACGGTGGCCACGGCACAGATGCCTTGTGCGGTGAGGCCCAGCATCTTCAGCTGTCTTTCGGTGGCAAGGTGGACAGGAACGTGGGCCAGCAGGGGGTAATGGGGCAGGGTCTGGGCGTCAGTCACGGCAGGACACTCCTTGAGGATGGGGCAGGGTTCTTGGAAGGCACTTCTGGCCCTGTCAGGACCGTAGATTGATTCCAGTATGCCTGCCTGCCCTTGAAGTGTCAACAGCTTTTATTAAACCAGTTGAAGTTTGATTCAAGTCCAAAAGAAAACCGCTCCCACAGGAGGAGCGGTGACCTCTGGTTTTCTGGTTCAACCCTTGACTGAACCCGCCAAAATGCCCTGCACAAAATAGCGTTGCATGCTGAAAAACAGGAGGAGCGGCAGGGACATGGAGATGAATGCCGCAGCCGTGAGCAGTTGCCAGCCATCCCCATACTGTCCGACCAGATTGGAAATCGCCACCGGGAGCACCGCCACCGAAGGAGAGCCGCCCAGGAAGATCAGGGCCACCAGAAGGTCATTCCACACCCACATGAACTGGAAAATGGCCAGTGAAGCCAGAGCAGGCACAGCGGTGGGCAGGGCCAGCCGCATGAAGGCCACCAGTGGAGAGGCCCCATCCAGAT
Source organism: Deinococcus cellulosilyticus NBRC 106333 = KACC 11606 (assembly GCF_007990775.1). Taxonomy (NCBI): domain Bacteria; kingdom Thermotogati; phylum Deinococcota; class Deinococci; order Deinococcales; family Deinococcaceae; genus Deinococcus; species Deinococcus cellulosilyticus. The sequence continues at coordinate 53,983 of NZ_BJXB01000007.1, forward strand.
ACGCAGACTCGAACATCTCTTTTGGAAGGGCACTGAAGAAATTGCGCATCAGGAAAATCGAGAAAGGCAGGCCATAAGCGGTGTGTGCCAGCCACACCGCCGGGAAGGTTCCGGTCAGGTGGGTGAGGGTCATCAGCTTCAGGGTGGGACCCAGAGACATCTGGATGGGCACCACCGAGAGGGCCACCAGCACCGTGAAAAGCAGGTTGCTGCCTTTAAAGGGCATCCAGGAGAATGCATAAGCCGCCAGCGAGGCCAGTGCAATGGTGAGCACTGTGGTCGGGACGGTGAGGTACAGGCTGTTCACGAAGGCCATTCCCAGGTTGTTTCCGGCCAGCACCGCCTCATAATTGGCGAGGTTCAGCTCGGCAAAGTTGAAACTCCACCAGCCCGTGTTGGCGATTTTGTCCTGTGGCCTGAAAGAACTGATCAGCAGGGCCAGGGTGGGCAGCATCCAGATCACCGAGGTGATCAGCAGAACCACGTAAGTGGGGAGGCTCCGCAGCACAGCGGCAGACATCAGGGGATTTTGCGGCGGAGCCACTTTCTTCTCGACGATCATCAGCGGTTCTCCTGGGCGTGGAAGCGGCGCACGTTCTGCACCATGAAAGGAAGGATGAACACCAGCAGGATCACCGCGAGGGTGCTGGCCATGCCCAGATCGCGGCTGCTGTAGAGCTGTTTGTAGATCTGGTTGGCGATCACGTCCGTGCCGTAGTTGCCAGCCGTCATCACATAAACAATGTCGAACATCTTCAGGGCGTTGATAACCATGGTGGTGGCAACAACCGAGATGGTCGGGGCAAGAAGCGGAACGGTAACTTTGCGGAACACCTGCCATTCACTGGCCCCATCCACCCGGGCGGCCTCATGCACCTCTTCTGGAAGGCCGCGCAATCCGGCATTGAGGATCACCAGACAGAACCCCGTGAACATCCACACCCCCACCACAATCAGGGCGATGTTGTTTCCGGGTTGCTGCAACAACCAGGTGACAGGAGGCTGCTGAAACAGGCCCGTCATCAGGGCATTCAGGGTGCCAATCTGGGGGCTGCCTTCGGGGCGGTAGGCATACATGAAGCGCCAGATCACCCCTGTGGCGACAAAGGAAATTGCCATCGGCATGAAGAGGATGGTCTTGACTGGACCACCAAAGCGCACCCGGTTGACCAGCACGGCAAGCGCAAGTCCAATGCCAACGGTGAATCCAGTGAAGAAGATGATCCAGTAGAGGTTGTTCAGCATCGAGCCACGCATCTGTGTATCAGTAAAGGCCCGGATGTAATTCTGCAATCCCACAAAGGGACCGCTGAGCTGGTCTCCGCTGACCTTCTGAAAGCTGAGCACCACCGACTGCAACACAGGCCACAGCACAATCACCAGCAGCAAAAGCAGGGCAGGGGCCATCCACACCCAGGGGCGAAGGGCAGGCTGGGTACGGCGTGGCAATCGGGCAAGGAGGGCCTCCGTGAGCTGCAGGTACAGCCAGATTCCCGCCAGGATCAGGGCGGGCATCACGAAAGCATAAGTCAGTTTTTCCCACATGGTTCAGGTCGCTCCTTCAAGTAAACAGGGGGGGAGTGCAAAGTCGCTGCAGCAAGCCGTCAGCCCTCAGCGGTCAGCACCAAAACGCAGGTGCGTCCATTTCTGCCACATAAACCAGAGGTTTGATTGTTCAGCACAATGGAAATCTTTTTGTGGCCTGTTGCAAAAGCATCAAGACCTCTTTTGCTGATGGCTGAACGCTGATCGCTCCATGCCATACGCATGGCTGGACTTTGCTCTTGCCCTGTTGAAGTCAAGACCAGGGTGAGGTCTTCCCCACCCTGGCTCAGGATTTCAGTACGCCGCTTTGCGGGTCTGTTCGAGCTCACCCAGAATCTGGTCGAGTCTGGAGGGGTTTTGCACGTAGTCCAGGATGGATTTCCAGAAGGCCTTGTTCATCTGGTCGGGCATCAGGTCGGAGGCATCAAAACGCACGGATTTTGCGCCGTTGAGGGTTTTCTGGAAGCCCACCGCCAGTTTGTTGGGCAGCACCGAGAGGGGCACCCGCTTGTTGGGGGAGAGTTTTCCTCCCAGGCTGGGCCAGATGGCCTGGGCTTCCGGGGTGGCGAGGTATTTGATCAGGGCTGTGGTCTGGGGGGTCTTTCTGAACACACCCAGCATGTCCCCACTGACCTCGATGGTTCCGGCGTACTGGGGGTTGATGTCCGGGAAGGAGAAGAAGTTGTAGTCGGTGATGGCCTTGACCCCGGGGGTGTTCTTCTCAAAGAAAGAGGGAATGAAGGAGGCCTGATGGTGCAGGAAGCATCTGGGGTTGTTCCCGAACATGGGGGTGGCCGCATCTCCGAAGTTGGTGGAGAGGACGTTGGGTGACCCGCCATACACCATTTTTGCGTCTCCTGCCACCTTGCCGAAGGTCTGGAAGGCGGCTTTCACTTCTGCAGAGGTCCAGGGGAGCTTGCCCTGATACCACTGGTCGTAGACTTTCGGGCCGCTCTGTCTCAGGAGGATGTTCTCGATCCAGTCGGTGCCCACCCAGCCTGAAGCTGCACCGGATTCCACACCCAGACACCAGGGGGCCGTGCCAGAAGCAGCAGTTTTGCTGGTCCAGGCTGCCAGTTCATCCCAGTTTTTGGGATTTTTGGGGCCTTTGTAGGTTCTGGCGTTGTACCAGACCAGACCTTTCACATCGGCATTGACAAAGAGCCCGTAGGTTTTGTTTTTGTACCCACCGAGGTCCAGGAAGCCCGCACCGAAGTTGCGTTCCAGGGTCGAGGTGCCAACGATGCCGTCCAGGTCAATGAGTTTTCCCGCTTCTGCCCACTCTTGCAGCAGGCTGATGGAGGGAACCACAGCCACGTCTGGCGCGTTTCCACCCTGCACCCGGGTGGTCAGCACGGCGTTGATGTCACGGGTGGCCTCGTACTCGACTTTGATTCCAGTGGCATCGGTGAAGGGCTTGAGGGCCTTCAGGAAGTTGTCCTGCTCCACGCCCGTCCACACGGCGAACACCGACACAGTGCCGCCCAGTTTCTGGTTTTTGACGATGGACTTCGCCACATTGAAGGCTTTCTGTTCCACGCCAGTTGCACCATAAGCTGTGCCAGCGAGCAGAGAACCAAGGAAAAGGGCCTGGGTGATGCGTTTCAGGGGCTGATTCATGCTTCCTCCATAAGAAAAAGAACATTGGTGATTGGGGGTTTTCAGGTGGTGCTGCGCTCAATGAGCCGGATGGGCAAAGTCACCTGCTGCACGGGAAGATTGGGGTGCTCGATGCGGTCCAGCAGGAGTTTTGCAGCCACCTGTCCGGAGTCGTAGAGGGATTGACTGATGGTGGTGAGGCCCAGAAAATCTGCAAATTCCATGTCATCGAAGCCGATCACTGCGAGGTCCTCTGGGACTTTCACGCCCAGGGCTTTTGCGGCTTTCAGGACACCTGCGGCCTGGTGGTCGCTGTAGCAGAAGATGGCATCTGGAGCCTCAGGCAATTGAAGCAGTTCAAAAGCCTGTTTCATGGCCTCACGAACCCCGAACTGTCCAAGTGAGATGTACTTTTCAGGAAGTCCAATGCCTGCCGCTTCCAATGCCTCACGGTAGCCTTTCAGTCGCTGGCTGCTGAGAATGATGTTGGATTCTGCAAATTGCTGCTCCCCCAGAAAGGCCAGTCTTCTGCGGCCTTTTGAGAGCAGGTGTTCTGCGGCCAGCCATCCTGCTTTTTCGTTGTCCACCTCCACACTGCAGAAATCCGGGTGGTGGGTCTCGAGCAGGATGGTGTGCAGGTGGCGGTCTTTTAAACGGTCTGCGACCTGTTGACTCAGTGGGAGGGACATCACGATCAGGCCATCGAGGTGTCCGGTGATCGGAAGTTTTGCGAGGTGCTCCCCTTCCCGCTGGGGGTCCTTCTGGTCGTACAGCACGGTCTTGAAGTGGTGCTGCCTGAGCACATCGAGCACTCCGGCAAGGCGTGTGTAGAAAGAGGCATAGGTGGTGAACATCCCGACCACGCCAATGCTGTTGTAACTTTTGCGGCTGCGGGTGTGGCTGTCTAGCGGCGTGTAGTGCAACTGGTCGATGGCCTCCATCACCCGCTTGCGGGTGTTCTCGTTCACTTTGGTGGGCGTGTTGATGACATTGGAGACAGTGGCAGCACTGACCCCAGCCTGTTGAGCCACGTCATAGATGGTGGGCCTGGTCATGGGGAATCCATTCGGTCTCGGTTTGTTTTCTGGGTTTCAGTATGTGCCCACAAGCCCAAATTGTCAATCCCTTTTTTTGAAGCAGTTTAAGTATCAACTGAATTCAATTTTGTCTGTGAACTCTCATGCCAGATTCACAAAATATGCTGTTCTGATCATTGTTTGAAAGGGTAACAAACAAAGAAATCTGCTGCATGTTCTTGCGATTGCAGAAGATAAAGATACAGGACTGATGATTCTGAGCTCAAAAACCATTGAAAATTGAACTGCTTCAAGTAATCTGTTGACAAGCAGAGCGGTGAGGTGCATACTGATGGCACCCAGGTGAAATCAGACGACCAGCATTCCGAATGCATTTTGCTCAGCACTGGAAGGTTGAATTTTGCCTGGGTCTGGACCCCTGACCCAACAATCCATCATGCATCCCCAGAGCTTTTTGCTGGTCAGGGACTGCAGAGCCATACACCCCTTTCGATCCATTCCATTTCCTTTCTTCCGAAATCCACCTGGGCAGGGTGGATTTCTTCTTTGTCCCTCTGTGTGGTGCCTGTGCTCTTGTGCTGGCCCCCGGGGCCAGGATTACCATGCTTTCAGGAGAAGCAAGAGCATGCGTGACCTGATCCCCAGTGGGCGCTTTGCCCAGATTGCCCGCCTGACCCGCAAGGCCCTGCGCATCTATGCCGAAATGGGCCTCCTGAGACCCGTCCACACCGATCCTGGCAGTGGTTACCACTACTACAGCCTGAGCCAGCTGGAAGAAGCGCGGCGCATTTCGCGCCTCAGGGATTTCAACATGCCTTTGGAGGAGATCAGAGAGGCCCTCAGGTCCTGGCATGCTCCTGAGCTGTCCAGCCTGCTGCAGGAACAGCAGCGCAAACTTCAGGCCCAGCAGGAGCACATCCAGAACCTGCTCAAAGACCTGCATGCCTTCATGCAGACCGAACAGAGCCTGTACCCGGTCAGCACCAAAAGTGTGCTTCCCCAGCGCTGCATCTCCAAACGGGCCAGATGTGCACCTGAGCATTCCTGCGCTTTCATTGATGCCACCCACGCCGAGTTGATGCAGGCCCTGAAAGCTGCAGATGCCCATGCTGCCGGGGCCAGCATCGTGCGCTACCACGACTCGGGACCGGAAGACATGTGGGATGTGGAGGTCTGTCAGCCCTTCACGGTGGATGGCCCCATGCTGCTGCCTGAAGGTCTGGACGTGCAGACCCTGCCTGGAGGTACAGCCGCCTACACCCTGCACGCCGGGGAATGTGGTGGAGACTTTGGCATGCAAGGCGCATACGAAGCGGTCTGGAACTGGATTCGGACCCACGGGCATGAAACGGTGGGTCCCCCTTACGAGGTCTACCTGTTCGAACAGGGCAACACCGAAAATGCGGCAGATTACCGCACCGAAATTGCCTGGCTGATCCGTTAGAACGCTTCACGTCAGTTTTCACACCACACGCATTCACACACTGCACCGCCTGATCTGCAACATCAGGTGGAAGGAGGTTTTCATGTTCACAAGACAGCTGGGAAGAAGTGGCATTCAGGTGAGCGCACTGGGTCTGGGCGGATGGGCCATTGGTGGCCCCTTCAAAGGCGGGCAGGAGGAGTGGGGGTATGGTCCCACAGACGATCAGGAATCCCTGAAAGCCATCCAGGCAGGAATGGACCACGGGGTCACCCTGCTTGACACTGCAGCAAACTATGGCGCAGGACACAGCGAGAAGCTGATTGGGCAGGCGATCAAAGGCCGGCGGGACAGGGTGGTGATCTCTACCAAGTTTGGTTACCGGGTGCTTGAGGACCAGAAACTGGTGGATGGTCTGGAAGTCTATCCAGAGGCCATCCGGGCATCCTGCGAGGCGAGCCTCAGGCGACTGGGCACAGATTACATTGACCTGTTCTTCTTTCATGTGGGGGACCACCCGGCAGATCAGGTGGATGATGTGCTGGAAGTTCTGGAAACGCTGGTTCATGAAGGAAAAATCCGCTCTTACGGCTGGAGCACCGATGATCTGACCCGTGCTCAGGCTTTCGCAGGGGGAAAGCACTGCACTGCCATCCAGCACCAGCTCAACCTCTTTGAGGACAACCCGGAGATGCTTGCCCTTTGTGAAACGGAAAACCTGTCCAGCCTGAACAGAGGCCCTCTCGCAATGGGGCTGCTGACGGGAAAATACAATTCTGGAGCACATTTTCCTGCCACCGACCTCAGGTCCAGAAACCACCCCTGGATGCATTACTTCAAGGACGGGCAGCCCAACCCTGAATGGTTGAAACGCCTTGCAGATGTGCGGGACATCCTCACCTCCGGTGGCCGCACCCTCTCCCAGGGGGCACTGGCATGGTTGTGGGCCAGAAGTCCTGCCACCCTCCCCATTCCAGGGTTCCGCACGGTGGCACAGGCCATCGAAAATGCCCGTGCGCTGGAGTTTGGTCCCCTCACAGCGCAGCAGATGAAGGAGATTCAGCACATTCTGGAAGGGGCATCAGAACCGTGGCCCAGTGAATTTGCATCCGTCAGGTCATTTCTGAGCTGAAGATTTAAAAAGTGTAACCTTTCTTACCAGATCAGAGGGATGAACTCACAGAAGCTCTGCACAATGAGAGCCGAAATGAAAATCATCCCTCATGTGTTTTTGACTGGCGTTTTTTCACTTTCCGCTGCTGTTGCCACCCCCTATCAGGATGCCCTCTCGGCCTACAACCAGGGCAAGACCGATCAAGCCCTCAAACTCGCACTGAACCTGAAATCTGCCGAAGGGTACACCCTGGCAGCCCGTTCTTTGCTTACCGAAGTGACGTTCAAGAAACTGGACCCAGAGCAGTCCGGCCCGCACCTGGAACAGGCAGAGGCTTACATTGCAAAAGCACTGGACATGAATCCGAATTCTGCCCTGGCCTATTACCAGCTTTCAGGGATCAAGGGCACCCAGTTGTTGCAGGGCGGCCTGCTGGATCAACTCGGTGGAGCCAGAGAGGTGAAGCGCCTGCTGCTGAAGGCCCTGGAACTCGATCCCAACCTTGCCCAGGCCCACAGCATGCTGGGCGTCTGGCATGCCACAGGGTCCATGGCTGGACTCATCGCCAGCACCGCCCTCGGGGCCAGTGAACAGGAAGCCCTCTCTGCTTCACAAAAAGCAGTGGATCTGGCCCCCACAAGCATTTCCATGCGACTGAACCATGCAAGTGTTCTGTTGATGCTGGCCCAGAAAAACAAACGCCTGACCAAAAAATACCAGGTGCAGGCTAAAGCAGAACTGCAACAGGTGGCAAAGCTCAGGCCCGAGAGTGTTTACGAGGAAGCCAGCCAGAAAACCGCCCAGACCCTGCTGCAAAGCCTGAAGTGATTCTGGAGCAAACCAGCACCAACCCCTGCAAGATGCCTTGCAGGGGTGAGGAAGAGGAAGCCTGCCATTCAGGCAGAACGTGGAAGGTGTGTTTAAGCGTTCCGCACAGACTGAACCCACTCGGAGGCCAGCGTCACACTGAGCTGGACTGTGAGGTTTGCACTGCTCTGGCCGATCAGGAGGTGGAATTCACCTGCATCTGCAACCCAGGCATCGCGGGTGTCATCGAAGTAAGCAAAGGAACGCATGTCGATGGGCAGGGTCACGGTCTGGGATTCACCTGCATCCAGCGTGACCTTCTGAAAGGCTTTAAGTTCTTTTTCTGGACGTTCCAGCGAGGTCTCCACATCATGCACGTACAGTTGCAGGACCGTCTGGCCTCTGCGCTGACCGGTGTTTCTGACCTCCACAGTGACGTTGACAGTTTCTCCAGGCTGCACTTCTTCCGTGCTCACCTGTACAGAGCCAATTTCAAAGGTGGTGTAACTGAGTCCATGCCCGAAGGGAAAAAGTGGGGTCAGGCTGTGACGGTCCACATGGCGGTACCCGATGAACAGGCCTTCCTGATACTCCACATGGCCGTTCTCTCCGGGGTACTGGAGGTCCGGGGTTTCAGGATGGGTGGGATCGTCTTCAAGGCGGGCAGGGAACGTCTGGGGGAGGCGTCCTCCAGGCTCTGCCTGACCGAGCAGCACGTCGGTGATGGCAAAGCCTGCTTCCTGGCCGGGAAACCACGCCTGCAGGACCGCAGGAACGTCAGCGAGCCAGGGCATCAGAACAGGGCCTCCGGTCTGCAGCACCACGATGGTGTTGGGGTTGGCTTTTGCCACTTCCCGGACCAGTTCGTCCTGGCGTCCGGGGAGTTCCAGGCCCCAGCGGTCCACCCCTTCGGTTTCCCACTCGCCGTTGGTGCCAATGCAGACCACGGCGTAGTCGGCCTCTGAGGCAAGTTGTGCGGCTTCCTGAACGCTGGTTTCCGGAAGGGGTTTGCGGAAGCCAAAACGCACGGCGCTCATTCCAAAACCGTGGGGCACATCAGCGGTGCGGTACTCAATGAGGACCTGATGCTCCCCTTCGGTCAGGTGGATTTCGCCACGCACCTCATCGCTGCCAAAGCCGAAGTAGGTGTCTCCCTGACGGAAGTCTTCCCAGTTGTTGACCACAGCTTCACCGTTCACATGCAGTCGGGTGAGGCCGGCACTGGCGAGGCTCAGTTCATAGGTGCCTGCTTCGGTGATGTTCAGGGTGGTGGTGAGGGTCGCCTGGAACGCCCTGGGGATTCCAGCAGGCAGCTCAAACCACATGATTTCCCCCAGCGGACGGTGTTCACGGGCAAGCACCTCTTCTCCGCCGAGTGCCCTGTATTCAATGTTGAAGCCACCCGCAAAGATGGGCAGGAATTTGTCGTTGTAGCAGCCAATGTGGTACGTGACCTGTTCTTCTGCAAGTGCAGCCTGCAGGCCTTCAAGGGGAGAAACCTGACGGTGGGCATTCATCTGGGCACTGCCTCCGCCCATCACCTGACCTTTTGCCCCGTTGGGTCCGATCACTGCAACTTTTGCCCCTGCGGGAAAAGGCAGCAGGTCACCCTCGTTTTTGAGCAGCACAATGCTTTCTGCCCCTGCACGGCGAATGAGTTCACGGGTGTCTGCGTATTCTTCATCCCGTTCGTTTTCATCCCTGACATCCAGAGGGCTGTCCAGCACGCCTGTGCGGACAAGCAGGTTCAGGACATTGCGGGCTGCTGTTTTGACGGCCTCTCTGGTGGCTTCATCGTTCTGGGCTTCTTCCAGCAGACTGGCACGAGCACGGGCAGGTCCGGGCATCTCCAGGTCGAGCCCTGCACGAACCGACTCACCCGCACTGTGGCTGCCGAACCAGTCGCTCATCACCAGACCGTTAAAACCCCATTCTGTTCTCAGGATGTCGGTCAGCAGGCGTTTGTTTTCGCTGGCAAAAATACCGTTCAGTTTGTTGTAGGCACTCATCACCGCAAGGGTCTTGCCCTCCTTGACGGTCATTTCGAAAGGGACCAGATACAGTTCCCGGAGGGCACGCTCAGGGATGTCACTGGAGATGGTGTTGCGCTGGTACTCAGATTCGTTGCCCACAAAGTGTTTGACGGTGGCTGCCACACCCCGTTCCTGCAGCCCCTGCACGTAGGCCACCCCGAGTTTCCCGGTCAGGAAGGGGTCTTCGGAGTAGCTCTCGAAGTTGCGCCCGTTGAGGGTGCTGCGGAACAGGTTCATGGTGGGGGCAAGCAGCACCGCAGCGCCTTTGTCTTTTGCTTCTCGAGCAAGGTGCTGCCCGATTTCACGCAGCAATTCCACGTTCCAGGTGGACCCAAGTGCGATCCCAACAGGGAATGCGGCGGTTTTCTTGCCGCCCACCAGGGGGCCACCACCCCGGACTCCTGCAGGTCCGTCACTGACTTTGAGTTGAGGGATGTTCAGGCGCTCTACAGCGACAGTGCGCCAGAAGTCGGCACCGGAGAGCAGCGACACCTGTTCTTCAAGGGTGAGTTGTTCGAGGAGGGTTTCAACGGTTCTCGTCTGGGTCATGGGTGCCTCACAGGGGTCAGGGGACAGGGCTATTTTTTAAAGGTAGATTTATTAAATCAAGCCTAGTAAAATAGGGTGAGATTGTCAAGGGCATGAAATCCATCTAGAATTCCTGAGAAAGCTGCGAGACCTCCCCCATCCTGAAAGGAAGGCCATGACCACCCCACCAGAAACCAGATCTGCCAGAGAACGGGTTTTTGACGCCCTCAAACAGGGGTCTGCCACCCGGCCAGAACTGGCCCAGCGCACAGGTCTCAGTGTGGTCTCGGTCATTGCAGCGACAGATGAATTGATCGAAACGGGCCTGGTTGCCCTCGACGATACCCCTCCCCCAACTGGACGGGGCCGACCTGCAGCGAAGGTCAGGCTCAGGCTGGACGCCCACACCATCACCACCATCGACCTGGGCACCCCCGAGGTGATCGCCGGGCGCTACAACCTGCTCGGGCAGCGCCTTTTCACAGATGCTCCCAGGGCACATGGATCACCTTTCACCCTGTACGATCAGAGCCCAGAAAAGAATGTGGACCGGCTGTACCAGTGGCTTGCCGACCAGGGACCTGCCCAGCTTTCGGTGATCAGTGTGCTGGGCGCAGTTCATCCCCGAACCCGCAGGATTCACAGTTACCCTTTGAACCTGAAAGACCACCCGCTGGAACACGAACTGTCACAGCGGCTCGGCTGGCCTGTGCTGGTGGAAAACGACGCGAACCTGTCGGCATGGCAGATGTGGCACACCCTGAAACTCTCAAAAGATGATCCCCTGGTGTTCCTGAATTTCAGTGCAGGCATCGGGCTGGGCATGGTGCTCGGAGGCCAGATCTATTACGGCTCCACAGGTGCTGCTGGAGAGGTGTCCTATGCTGCTGACCCTGAAAAACGGGGCCGCCATGACATCCTGGCCCGAAAGCTGCTGAAACACCTGCACAGCGTCCTGCCCCACAGCAACACCTCCCAGGTGGCCGCTCTGGCCGCAGAAGGAAACAAAGCCGCATTGAGGGCCCTGAAACGCTTCAATCAGGACCTTGCCAACCACCTGACCGCTGTGGCCGCCGTGCTGGACCCCACGGTGATGGTGCTGCAGGACCTGCCCCATGCCGCCGGACCCCTGCTCGAAGAAGTGAGGCGGGCACTGACAGACCTGGACCTGCCCACAAAAGTGATCATCAGCCCTCTGGGACCTTATGGAGGGCTGGACAGTGCCGGAGCCTACGGCGCAGCGTGGCTGGAAAGGGTGCGGCTGGGTCTGGCTGAAGGGCCTGTGACCCGCCCAGAACCCCTGTGATGCCCAGCCTCAAACCCCTTGTGCCTCCATCCCCGGAGGTTTTCCAGGGATGGAGGCACCACCCATCTCAGGGCATGTCCCTGAAGATGTCGGGCTGGGTGCTCTCCCCTTCCCAGTCCTGGCGCATCCACTTGAGGGTGGGATCATCCACCGCCTGACTGCTGGCGCGGGATTCTCCAGCCAGATAATTCAGGTAGTAGGCCCAGTTGCCAGGGGGGGCAACCACCGGATGGTATCCTCTGGGCACCAGCACGGTGTCGTCGTGGCGCACCAGCATCACCTCGTCCAGTGAGCCATCATCGGTGTAGACCCGCTGGATGGCGTAACCGTCTTGCGGTTCGATGCGGTAATAGTAGACCTCCTCCAGATATGGGCTGTCCAGGGCGTGGTCGTGCCTGTGGGGGGGCCAGCTGCTCCAGTTGCCGCTCGGGGTGTACACCTCGAAGAGGACGAGCCTTTCTGCCGGGAGGTCCTCCCCGAGGATGTGGGCAATTTTGCGGGTGGCATTGGCCCCTCCGCGAATCTCCACCCGGATTTCCTCAGGCTGGATCAACCTTGCAGGGTGGTGGCCTTCTGCTGGTGCGAGCCCAATGGCAAATTCAGCCGTTTCCAGTGCTTGCACCTCTAGGTGCTGTGCTGGAGGGAGGTAAAGCACATGGGGCACCTCGGCGAAAACACTGGCTCTTTTGAGGGTGAATTCCCCCAGCGTGCAATTCACCTGCAATGCACCTGACAGTGGAACGAGGGCAAGTTCCTGGCCTCCGGTGTCACAGGTCCAGTTTTCTTCAGGCTGCAGTTTGACCGTGTGGAATTCCAGGTATTTCCAGCCTGCACTCTGCGGGGTGACGTGGGTTCCCTCTGTGGAAGAGGGAAGGTGCAGTTTCATGCCGGGACCCCCTCCTGAATCTCCATGATCTTGACCGGGCGGTTTTCACGGTAACTGCGGGTCGCGGCAATTCCCACCTTCAGGGACTCCAGCGCATCAAACGTTCCAGGGAGGGTTTCACTGCTGCCCTGCATCACCCGGAAGAAGGCAGCAAGTTCTGCACGGTAGGCAGGAGCGAAGCGGTCCATGAAGAAGTGGTAGTGGTCCATGTGGATGCCGTGCGTTCCGTAGTGCTGCACAGGCGTTTTGGGGAGGGCTTCAATCACGTATTTGCCCTGAGATCCAAACACTTCGGTGCGGATGTCGTAGCCGTACACGGCGCGTCTGGAGTTCTCGATCACCCCGAGGGTTCCGTTCTTGAATTTGAGCAGGGTGGTCACGGTGTCCGCGTCTCCCAGCGCACCAATTTCAGGGTTCACGCGCACGGCACCCCAGGCCAGCACCTCCTCCACCTCTCCGACCAGAAAGCGGGCCGCATCGAAATCATGGATGGCCTGGTCCAGAAAAATGCCGCCCGAGACCTTCAGGTACTCGATGGGGGGTGGGGCAGGGTCACGGCCCACGGCACGGAACTGCTCCAGATCTCCAAGTGTTCCCTGCTGGATGGCTTCACGGGCTGCCATGAATCCCACGTCAAAGCGGCGCTGGAAGCCAATCTGGAAAAGCACCCCTTTTTCCTCCACCACCCTGAGCACCCGGGCGGTTTCGGTGAGGTCGAGGGCGACAGGCTTCTCGCAGAAGATGGCCTTGCCACTGCGGGCAGCATGTTCGATCAGACGGGCGTGGGTGCTGGTGGGGGTCACGATCACCACGGCGTCCACATCCTGGCGCTCAATGGCTTCCTCAGGGGATGACAGCACATGTTTTGCCCCAACCAGATCCGCCACCTTCTCGGCAGAGGGGGTGTGGGGGGCAGCGACCACCAGGGTCTGCACACCAGGGAAAGAGCGCATGTTGAGGGCGTGTTCACTGCCCATGCGGCCTGCGCCGAGCAGGGCGACATTGATGGTCTTCATCGGGTTTTCTCCAGTCGGGCCACCTGAATTTTTTCTTTTGCGACACTGCGGATGGCCTCCCTCGCAGTGGCGTAGACATTTCTGTGGTTTGGGTGATCCCTGTGGCTGTCCCACACCCCTCTGAGGGCACGGTACAGGCTGGAACCAATGTTGATCTTGACCACCCCGAGGTTGCGGGCTGCAGCCAGATCATCGGGGCTGACCCCACTTCCACCGTGCAGGACCAGGGGGAGGTTCACCCGGCTCTGGATCTCGGAAAGCAGTTGCAGGTCCAGTTTTGAGGCCTGCCCGTGCTCACTGCCCACACTGACCGCAAGGGTGTCTGCTCCAGCGTGTTTGAGCTGCAAGGCCCGCTCGGGGGTGGTTTTGACACTGAAACCCTGGTTGAAGCTTTCAGCACTGACTTCCAGAGCGGCCCCCATCTGGGAAGTGATGCGGTGCAGGTACTGGGAAGCTTCCAGGGTGTCTTCGAACTGCAAGGCCTCCCCATCGAACATCACGCTGGAAAATCCTGCACGCAGGCATTCCAGCACCATTTCCACACTTTTTCCGTGGTCCAGGTGGGTGAGGACGGTGGCACTCGAATCCCAGGCCATGCTCTCCACGAGTTTCTGGAAGTGCTCTGCCGGGAACTGCTCCAGATCCGTGGGGTAGGCTTGCAGGATGATGGTGGCTTTGGTTTCCTCTGCGGCCTCGATGCACCCGCGAACCATCTCAATGCTGCACACGTTGAAGGCAGGGATGAGTTCATGGCGCTCAAAAGCCTGCCGGTACACCTCGCGACCATCAGGAACAAACGGCATGGAGGCCTCCCTGGCGTTCTGCAAGGTCCTGCACTTCTTCCCAGGTGGGATTGAAGTTGGCGCACCCGTGGCGGGTCACCACCAGAGCACCGCAGGCGTTCCCGATGCGGGCGGAGGTGTACCAGTCAAATCCCTTCACCCGGCCATAGATCAGGCCACCGGCAAAGGCGTCTCCTGCACCCAGCACGTTTTGCACCTCCACCTGAAAGCCAGGAACGGAAAGGGGAAGCTGGCCCCTCTGGTGGATCACACAGCCTGTTGCACCACGTTTCACCACCACCACCGGAACGAGTTTCAGCAGGACCTCAATGTTCTCCGCAATGTTCCCACGGATTTCGGGGGCAGAGATCTGCTGGTCCCGGATCACGATGTCTGCAGGGTGTTGCAGCATGGCCGCATTGATTTCCTCTTCGGTGCCAATCGCCACATCCACATTCGGCAAAAGTGCCCGCACCGTGAGCCCGAAAGCCCGGGGGTCATGCCACTGGTCCGCCCGGAAATCCAGGTCCAGATAAACATGGGTTCCGTGCTTTCTGGCCTGCTCCACAGCGAAGAAATGGGCACTTCTGGAGGGTTCTACCGCAAGTCCTGTCCCGGAGAGTTCCAGCGCTGTGAACTTTCCCCACGGCAGTTTCAGGACATCATCAATGCTGATCTGCTTGTCGGAAGCGTTGTCCCGGTAATACACCAGCGGGAAACGGTCCTGCTCGATTCCGAGCACCACTGCACTGGATCGGGTGCCAGGTTTGATGGGGGTGTACCGGGTGTCCACTCCCTCTTTGTGCAGAAAATTCAGGATGAAGTCTCCCACCTGGTCCTGCCCAACTGCGGTCAGGAGGGCGGTTTTCAGGCCCAGACGCTGGGCTCCCACCGCGATGTTGAGAGGGCTTCCTCCCACGTAGGCGGCGAACTTCGTGATGTCGATGAAAGGTGCCCCGAGGTCCAGCGAGTACAGGTCGATGCTGGACCGTCCAAGGGTGATCAGGTCGAAGTCCATCTCAGAACACCCGGCTCCATTCCTTGGGCCAGCGCTCCACCACCACTTTGGTTTCGGTGTAGAACTCCACGGCGTGCTTCCCCTGGGCGTGCAGGTCCCCGAAGAAGCTGTCCTTCCATCCACTGAACGGGAAAAAGGCCATTGGCGCAGCGATCCCCACATTGATGCCGATGTTCCCTGCCCTGGCCCGGTGGCGGAAAGCCCGCGCGGTGGCCCCGGAGGAGGTGAACAGGCAGGCCTGATTGCCGTATCTGGAGCGGTTCACCAGATCAATGGCGTCTTCCAGGGTGCTGGCCCGCATCACCGAGAGCACCGGGCCAAAAATCTCGGTTTCGGCCAGTTCGCTGCCAGGAGTGACATTTTCAATCACGGTGGGCCGGATGAAGTACCCGTTTTCATGGCCTTCCACCGTGGAGTAAGGGTCGCGGGTCAGGCACTCTGCACCAGCACTCAGGCCCCGGTCCAGCAGGCCCTTGATGCGGTCCTGGCTTTCCTTGCTGATCACGGGCCCCATGTCCACCCCCTGATCTGAACCAAAGCCCAGTTTGCGGGAGTCGGCAGCATCGGTGATCAGGGGCTTGAAGGTGTGGTACGCCTCTCCCACCGTGACGGCAATGCTGGCAGCGAGGCAGCGCTGTCCTGCGCACCCGAAGGCACTGTCTGCCAGGATGCGGGTGGTCATGTCAGGGTCGGCGTCTGGCATGATGATCACCGGGTTTTTGGCTCCCCCCTGACACTGGGCACGTTTGCCGTTGGCACTGGCACGGCTGTAAATGTACTTCGCCACCGGAGTGGACCCCACGAAAGACACTGCCCGCACGTCTTCATGGTCCAGCAGGGCATCCACAGTTTCCTTGCTGCCGTTCAGGAGTTGCAAGACCCCTGCTGGAAATCCAGCTTTCTCAATCAGTTCAAAGATCTTCTGGCTGGTGAGGGGCACTTTCTCGCTGGGTTTCAGGATGAAGCAGTTTCCAGTGGCGACCGCATAAGGCAAAAACCACAGGGGAATCATGCCCGGGAAATTGAAGGGCGTGATGGCCGTGACCACCCCCAGAGGCTGCCGGAACAGGTGCTCGTCGATGCCGCGCGCAATGTCCTCGTTGTTGTACCCCTGGATCATGGTCGGCATGCCGCAGGCGGTTTCCACGTTCTCGATGCCGCGCCGCATCTCCCCCACCGCCTCTGCGTGGGTTTTGCCACACTCCAGGGTGATGGTGCGGGCCAGATCCTGAATGTTCTCTTCAAGCAGGAATTTCAGTTTGAAGAGGGGTTGCACCCGATCCACCACCGGAGTGGAGCGCCAGTCCCACCAGGCGTCCACCGCGTGTTGCACGATGCGGTTCACCTCAGCCTGTGGGGTCACGGGGGTCTGGCCGATCACCTCGGCGGTGGCGGGGTTGTATATGGGGAGGGTCTGCTGGGTGGAGGCATCCTCCCACTGTCCATTCACGAAATTGCGCACACGGTCTTTCACCAGGGTCATCTTGTTACCTCTTCTTCTGCTGTTTCTGAACGTCCTGCTCGTACTTTTTGCGGGCTTCCTGCACTGAAGGTCTGGAACTGACCTCCGCTGGAGGCACATCCCACCACGAGTCATGCTCGGGAAGGCGTTTGTAGGGATCGACCTCTGCCACAATGGCGGTCACGCCCTGATGGGCTCTGGCGGCAAGCAGGGCCTCTGTGAGTTCGGCATGACTGGTGACACGGGTGGATTTCGCCCCCATGCTCTCCAGATGCTTCACGTAATCGACCTTTACAAAGTCACCGGAGAGCCTGCCTGTTTCATCCCGGTGTCTCAGTTCATTGGTGAAACTGGGCACCCCCACGCTCTTTTGCAGCCCGTGGATGCTCTGGTACCCGTGGTTGTCGAGCAGCACCACGGTCAGTTGCAGACCTTCCATGCAGGCGGTGACGATTTCACTGTTCATCATCAGGTAAGTGCCGTCTCCGACCAGCACCACCACTTCCCTTTCAGGCTCTGCCAGTTTGACCCCGATTCCTGCTGGAATCTCGTAACCCATGCAGGAAAATCCGTATTCCAGGTGGTAGGCTTTTGGGTCTTCGGGACGCCAGATCTTGTGCAGCTCTCCGGGCATGCTTCCTGCTGCGTTGATCACCGTGGCTTGGCCGCCAAGGGTTTTGTTGATGGTCCCGAGCACCTCGGCCTGAATGAGGGTTTCACTGTCGGATGCAGAAGTGGCCCTGTCCACGTAATCGTCCCACTGGTGCCTGAGTTCCGAGACCTGGGCTTTCCATTCCGGGCTGCTCCCTTTCCAGTGGACCAGGGCTCCCTGCAGGGCCTGCAGGGTCACCCTGGCATCTCCGACCACTGGGAGCCCCTGCAATTTGATGGCGTCCATCGGGGAAACGTTGATGCCAATGATCTGCGCCTCACTGTTGAAGGCACTCTTGGAGGCCGTGATGAAATCTCCAAGGCGGGTTCCAACCGCCAGAATCACATCTGCCTCAGAGAGAGCACGGTTGGAGGCGAAGGTTCCAGTGGCCCCTCCTGCTCCAGTCACATAAGGGTGTTTCCAGCTGAGGGCTCCTTTTCCAGCCTGGGTTTCCACCACGGGAATGCCGAAACTCTCACTGAAGTCCGCAAGTTCCTGCCAGGCCTGGCTGTACTTGACCCCTCCTCCACACACAATCACTGGTTTTTTTGATCCAGCGAGGATTCTGGCCGCTTCTGCAACCTCCATCAGGTCCGGCTGGGCACGGCGGATGCGCCACACCCGCTTCTCGAAAAAGCTTTCCGGGAAATCCCAGGACCAGGACTGCAGATCCTGTGGCAGGGCAATGGTCACGGCTCCGGTTTCTGCCGGGTCGGTCAGCACCCGCATGGCCTCGGGAAGAATCGACAGCAGTTGCTGGGGGTTCTGGGGCCGGGCAAAGAAGCGGCTCACCGGGCGCAGGGCGTCGTTCACGCTCACGTCATGCTCGGTGGGGTGTTCGAGTTGCTGCAGCACCGGGTCAGGAATGCGGCTGGAAAAGTAGTCTCCTGGGAGAAGCAGCACGGGCAGGCGGTTCACGGTGGCGAGGGCTGCAGCCGTCACCAGATTGGTGGCCCCCGGTCCGATGCTGGTGGTCACAGCCATCGTGCTGGTGCGCAGCCTGTGCTTTGCGTAGGCAATGGCAGCATGGCCCATCGCCTGCTCGTTCTGGCCCCGGTGGGTTCTGAGGCCCACCTCATCCCCGAGTTCCTCCAGGGCCTGCCCGAGTCCGTGCACGTTCCCGTGCCCAAAAATCGCCCACACTCCGGCAATCAGGCGTTCCTGCTGCCCATCTTTTTCGCTGTACTGGTTGGCCAGAAAGCGAACGATGGCCTGCGCAACGGTCATGCGGGGCATGGTGGCCTCCGCCCTGAAATGGATTCAAAAGTCTCTGTCATGGTCTTCCTCAGATGCCTGTCACAGACCGCAGGTGCTCGCGGTTGCGTCTGGCGCTTTCTTTCGGGGCACCCATGCCGGGCAGCACGTCCTGCTCGACCGTCACCCAGCCTGAATACCCGAGGTCCTGCAAGGTCTGGTGGACGGCAGCAAAATCAATGCAGCCCCTGCCCAGTTCGCAGAACACCCCACGTCCGATGGCCTCCTGGTAATGGAAGCCCCGCACCCGCACTTCTGCGGCCACTTCGGGTTGCAGGTCCTTGTAATGCACGTACCACAGGCGGTCCCTGAAGCGCCTGAGTCCTTCTTGCACCTGATCAGCGACGTTCGTTCCGGTGCCAAACAGGTAGTGTCCGGTGTCAAAGACCAGACCCAGGATGTCTGCTGGTGTGCCTGCCAGGAAACGATCCATCTCTTCAGGGGTTTCCACGTAACCCGCGCTGTGATGGTGAAACACCGTTTTGAGTCCCGTCTCGTTCCAGACAGCACGGGCGATTTGCTCTGCGCCAGCGCAGAACACCTGCCACTGTGCTTCTGAAAGGCTGGAATCTTGATTCTGGTGCCCGGCGTTCTGGAAGCGTTCAGGGTCTTTGCTGTGCTCATCGGCCAGCACCACGAAGGGTTGCCAGGCGGGGTCCCCCAGGTCGGCCACGCTTTTCAGCAGCCTTGCTGTGCGAAGCACACGGGTTTCTCCTTCTGCGTGGGCAGTTCTGTCTTTCAGGAACACCCCTTCGTAGGCCCCGAGCATGGTGAGGTTTCGGTTCGAAAGCTCCGTCCAGAGTTTTTCGGGATCAGTGGGCATGTAGCCGTAATCGCCGAGTTCAGTTCCGGTGTATCCAGCCTCCACCAGTTCATCGAGCATGGTGGAGAAGGGAATCCCCTGTCCCCAGCCTTCAATGGTGCCCCAGGAACATGGGGCGTTGCCGTAAGTGATGGTCATGCGCGTCCTCCAGTGGTTGCGACCCTGACGGGGTCTGCGGTTTCGAGGGCCTGTTGTGCTGCGAAAGCAAGGCGTGATCTGTGTCAGGAAGCAGGGCTTGATCGTTCAAAATCCTGTGGACGAAAGTCTGTTTTTTCTGAGCATAAGGCACAAGACAGGATTTCGCAGCATTACGTCCGTGCGTGGTTGCTTCACGACACCACACCCCGCTGGTCCACCCGCGCAATTTCCGAAAGTTCCACTTCCAGACGGCTGAGTTCTTCGCCCCCGGCCATCATGGAAAGCAGCTTTTCACAGGTGATGTCCTCTTTGCGGAAGGTTCCGTAGCTCTTTCCGCGCTTCAGCACCGTGAAGGTGTTCCCGACAGCCCAGGCGTGATGCACGTTGTGGGTGATGAAAATGACCCCGAGGCCCTTTGCTCCCGACTGGGCCACGTACTTGAGCACCACGCTGGCCTGATTGACTCCAAGGGCAGAGGTCGGTTCGTCCAGAATCAGCACACGGGCACCAAAATACACCGCCCTGGAAATCGCCACGCACTGCCGTTCACCACCGGAGAGCGTTCCAACAGGCTGGTTGGGGTCCCTCACGTCGATGCCCATTTTCTTCATTTCCTCACGGGCCACCCGCTCAGCGAAATGGTGGTCGAAGACCTTCAGGGGCCCCACCTGCCTGCGGGGTTCGCGGCCCAGAAAGAAGTTGCGGGTGATGCTCATCAGGGGCAGCATGGCGAGGTCCTGAAAGACCGTGGCAATCCCCCGGTCCAGCGCGTCACGGGGACCTTTGAAGGTCACAGGCTGACCATCGAGCAGGAACTCCCCTTCACTGGGTGCGTGCACGCCCGAAAGGATCTTGATCAGGGTGCTCTTCCCTGCCCCGTTGTCTCCGAGCAGGCAGTGCACCTCTCCAGGGTACACCTTCAGGTCGATGCCACTGAGGGCAACCACCGGACCGAAGTGCTTTGCAACCTGTTTCAATTCAATGATGGGCTCTGTCCCCTGACCTTTCATCACTTCACCCCTTTCATCACTTGACCTCTGTGGCTTTCTTGCGCAGGTGGTTGTTCAGCAGCACCGCCCCGAGCAGCATGCTGCCCATGATGGCCTTGAACCAGTCGGTGTCGATGCCGGTGAAGAAGATGCCCTGCTGGACCATCCCGAGGATCAGTGCCCCGATGGCTGCACCGATCACACTGCCGAAGCCTCCGGTGAGCAGGGTCCCGCCGATCACCGCAGCGGCAACAGCTTCAAGTTCCTTGAGTTCGCCGCGCAGCACGTCTGCCGACCCGGTGTTGAGGATCTGGATCACGGCAAGCAGGGTGGCACTTGCAGCGGTGAGCATGAACAGACTGATTTTCACGCGGGCCACCGGAACCCCCACGTTGCGGGACGCATTTGCATCTCCCCCCACCCCGAAAATCCAGTTGCCGTAACGGGTCTGCAACAGCACCCAGCTGAGGATGAGGGTGAGCAGCACCCACCACCACACCGACACCGGAAGCCCGAGCAGGCTGCCACTGAAAAGCAGGGCCAGAGGGTCTCCAGCTGCAGCATCTTTCAGGCCAGACACGCGGGTGGAGCCTGAAACCATGCGGGTGAGGGCCAGGGTGAGGCCCCGCAAAATGAACATGCTGGCCAGGGTGACGATGAAAGACGGCAGTTTTGTGCGCATCACCAGGAAACCGTTGAGCCATCCAAACAGCAGCGCGAACACGAAGGCCAGCACGATCCCCAGCCACACGGGAAGCCCGAACTGGGTCACAGAGATGGCCATCACCATGCCTGCTGCTCCGATCATGGAGCCGATGGACAGGTCAAATTCGCCTGCAATCATCAGCAGGCTGACCGTCACGGCCAGAATGCCGAGTTGTGCTGCAACTTCCAGGTAATTGACCGTGCCAGAAACCGTCAGAAAGCCCTGGTTCCCTGCCGTCAATGCAAAAAACGAAAAGACCAGGATCAGACCTGCCACCGAGCCCAGTTCCGGGCGGGACAGCAGTTTCTTCAGTGGACTGATTTTTTTCAGCCGTTCATCTTGAGGTTTTGACATGCTCGGGTTCATGCATCTCCTGAATGGGTTTTGATTGAGGTCTGGCCCTGTAGCGCTCAGAGACAGGATGGGGTGAAGGGCAGCTGACTGCCCTTCACCCCCTGAACATCAGCGAATGCCTTTTTTGGAGAGGTCCATGACCTGTTTTGCATTTTTGGGGGTGACAAAACCGGGTCCGGTCAGCAGGGTGTCGTTGGCGACCAGGGTGCCGTATTTCTTGAACAGGGACAGGGTGACCACGGGCAGGTAACCTTGCAGGTACTGCTGCTGGTCAATGGCGAAATCCATCTGGTTCTTGTCCAGTGCACCCAGCACGGTGGGGGAAAGGTCAAAGGTGCCGAGTTTCAGCTGGTTGCGCAGTTTGCCCTGTTCGACGGCCTGCAGCATGGGTTCTGCCCCCACAGGTCCAAGGGCGAGCATGCCGTCCACGTTCTTGTTGCGTTGCAGGTAATTGCTGATGGCGTTGCGGGCCTCGGTGAAGTCGGTTTTGACATTCAGGATGCTGACTTTGCTGCCCAGACCGTCCTGGAAGCCCTTGCAGCGCTGTTCCAGTCCGCCGTTTCCGGCCTCGTGGTTGATGCACACCCCGTTTTTGACCCCCATGGATTTCATGCGCTCCCCGGCTTTTTTCCCTGCGAGGTATTCTTCCTGTCCCACATGCACCAGCACCCCGAGTTTCTGGTAGACATCCGCTCCGGAGTTGATGCTGACCACGGGAATTCCGGCTTTCACGGCTTTCTCAATGCTGTTGCCCAGTGCGTCGGCGTCAGGGATCGACACGATGATGCCGTCGGGTTTTGACGCCACGGCTGCATCAATGAGCTGTCCCATCTTGACCATGTCAAAGGTTTCCGGGGCACGGTATTCCACCTTGACCTTGAGGTCCTTTGCAGCCTGATCTGCACCGCGTTTCACCACACTCCAGAAGGGGTCGCTGGCCTGACCGTGGGTCACCATCACGAATCGGGGGGTCTGGGCGTGGGCCAGAGAAGCAAAAGCAAATGTGAGCGCAACAAAAGCCAGGGATTTTTTCATGGTCTCCTCGAATGGCCTGCGGTCTGGGCAGGCGACTGGATTGTTTCAGATGCCTGAAGTATAAGCCCATCTTCTTTCGAATGTCAACAGATTCGCAAGGTTTTCTTTTGATTATCTTACGTTTAAAGCCAGTCCAAATTTCTTCATGTTTCGGACCACCTTCAAAATGCTAGACTGGAGTCCAGATCTTTCATTTGAAAGGTTTGCTGGAATACTTCTGGCTTCCAGCGTCCCCTTCTTTCCACCCTCTGGCCTGGTGTGACCCTTCTCCTCTTTCAGGCCACAGTGCAACCACCTTCAGGGCTATAATCAACAAGTGTGAACGGGAGAGCCAACATGAGCACGGCAGAGCGTCGCGGAAAAATCATCGAACTGCTAGAGGTGCAGGGCAGTGTCAAAGTCGAAGAACTCGCAACCCGCTTTCAGGTTTCAAGTGTAACCATTCGTAAGGACCTTGATGAACTGGAGCGCCGGGGGCTGGTGCGCCGAAGCCACGGCAGTGCCGAAGCCACCAGCAAGAGCCTCTACAACCCCAGCATGGGTGAAAAAATCGCAATCCACAACGAAGACAAGTTTCACATTGCCCTCGCTGCCGCCGAACTGGTGGAAGAGGGGGACACCGTGCTGCTCGACTCTGGAAGCACCACCCTCACCCTGGCAAAAGTGCTGAAAAACCGCTTCCAGAAGCTCTACATCATCACCAACTCCATCCCCATATCGCTGGAGTTCTCCGACAGGAACTGGGAGGTGGTGCTGCTCGGAGGCACCCTCAGGCCCCACAGTGGAGCCGCAATTGGCCCCACCACAGTGGACAACCTGCAAAAATACTACGCAGACAAGGTGTTCCTGGGAACCACCTCCATCTCGGTGGATCGGGGGTACGCCACCCCCAACATCATTGAAGCCCAGACCAAAGAAGCCATGATCCGGGCCGCCAGAATGCGGGTGGTGGTCTCGGATTCCAGCAAGATCGGGCGGCACACCCTGGCTTCCTTTGCCGCCCTGCAGGACATTGATGTGCTGGTCACCGATCCCCAGGCCCCTCCAGGGTTTCTGGACAAGATGAAAGACCTTCAGCTGAAAGTGGTCTTCTCCAGTCCCATTGACCCTGCCAACCATGACTCCCCTCAGGCCAGCCTCCCCAGACAGAATTGACTGAGGATTTTCACGTCCTGCAAAGAAGACCATCCTCCTCTCAGGCCCTGAAAAGACAACCATCTTTCAATCATGGTGGTCCCTGTACAGTGCCAACAGGTCAGCAGAGAACTCCGGAATGGAAATCAACTTCCCTGCAAGAAACCTGAAGGACCCCCATGAAAAGAAACCTTTCAAAACTGATGGCCCTCACCCTGATCTCCCTGCCCCTTGTTGCCCACACCAGCACCGCTTTTGCTGCATCAGGGGCGGTCACTGCCCAGCAGAAAGTCAAAAAAGGCTTTGTCACCGGAAAAGTGGTCAATGCTGCAGGTCAGCCCATCGTGCACGCCACCATCTACGCCGACAACACCCTGTATTACAACACCAACGTGATCGGGTACACCAACGAGAAAGGCGAATACAGCCTGGACATCCGTCAGCCTGCCGGGACCTGGAACATCACCGCAAAAATGATGCTGAAATACAACGGGGAATCCATCGAAATCGACCTGATTCCCCAGAATGAAGATGTGGTGGCAGGTGCAGCAGGTGGCGTGCGCAACTTCGTGTACAAACCCTCTGAAACAACGTACGGCAACCTCGGGGTGGTGAATGTGCGGACCGCGCTGGGCTTCTTTCCCGACATCAACAAAGTGAAAGTCACCCTGAAACCCGTGGGCAAACTCGCAGACGGTACAGCAGGAAAAACCTTCACCTCTGGCCTCACCAACACCGCCGATGGATACATCATCAAAAATGTCATGTATGGGACGTATGACGTGACGGTCACGCTCGATGGCAAGCCCCTCTTTGTCAAGAAAGCAGCCAGTGGAGGACCGGACACCCCTTTCCAGAAGAGCTTCAGAGGGGGGTTCTGGAAGGACTTCTATTCCATCAGGCCTGTGATGTGGCTGGAAATCAGCGACGACGACTGCCCGGACATCCTGCAATCCTGCCAGGGGAAATGAATGGCTGAACACAATCCATCAGTGAACCTTGCACCTCCCTGGCTTGCATGGTCCTGGGCCAATTGGCACAACTACTGGATTCAGCCTTGCTCTCCAATCAGTGCACCTGTTTCCTCATCGAAGATCAAGGTTCGAAGCTCTTCAGGATTTGTTCTGGAAGACACTTTCACCAGCAAAGTCTTCTGGGGTTCTTCTGACGCAGCCTTCACCAGCGGGTTCACTCCTGTGGCATTGTATTTTGGCTTCCTCTCTGTCTGATGTGCAATAAAATCAGCACGGATCTCGGTTTCTGGTGTGGTCTCCACGACTTCAAATCCAGGCTTTGCTGCACTGACCAGTTGTTGCAGTTCTTCAAGTGTTTTTTTCGTCATGCTCTCCCCTTTCCCTGAAGCGCTCCAACCAGCAGGGCACTGGCTGAACGTCTGAAGTCGTAAAACGCAACACATTGCAGCCTGAAGGGATAAAAATCCGTCATCTCTTCAGGCATTTTCATTTGCATTTCACCATCCTAGCCCCAAGCATGAGTATTGCCACATGCACTTGCGGTAAATGTTTCTACGCATGGGATCAAATCTGAATTGCTCTACAAACTCCTGCTGGTACTTTTGTTTGGCACGAAACAGTGCCACTGCAGGCACTTCTCCTTGTTGGAAGTAAGTCCAAAAATAGTGGTGGATAGGAATGGCAAAATCAAAAACATCAGCCCGATCTGATGAATAGTGGGTTCCTGAACAGCCAACAAAAGCCCTGGCACCCTCCATCAGGAATTTTAAACCAATCAATTCGTCGGGTGTACGGTCGATGATGGGTGAGTCGACCCTCGCCTTTTTTCCACTGAGCAGTGATCCCCAGCAGCAACCTGTAAATACCACCTGTCCAGCTGAACCCTGGATGTTCATCAGGGCAACGGTCTTTTTCTGGGACCCATCAGTCATTTCTCCCAGGTAAAGCTTCCCATCAAAATCGGTGCCATGAAGCATGATGTAGACCCTTTGGGCCTGAAATCTGTCATAAGGTATTTGAGAATGGAAAATGGGACCAGAAGCTTCCAGCTGGGCATTCGGATCGATCAATTTGAAGACCTTGTGAGCAAATGGGCGGTGCATGTTGTAAATCCCAAAAGGGATCTGGGTCATTTGTGTGTCTGGAGTTGCCAGGGCTTTCAACACCAGTTCACTGGATTTGCCATCTGGGATGCGGGACACGGGAAGGCCCAGAGGGCCTTTACCATCTGGATCTGCATAGACATCATCAGACCAGACAATAAAATGGTCTATGTCGCTTTTTCGCTGTCCATCTGGGTCTTGCACACCAGTGTGATCAAAGGTGTCCACCCTGGCAAAGGGCACAACCATGTGACCACCAATCAACACCACCCCCTGGTAGAGCCCTGGATGGTTTTGTAAAGCAGCCAGAATCTCGCCAGAACAACTCTGATAATCACTTCCCTGCACATCCAGCAGCTCCTGTCCAGCAGCTGCAATCATTTGAACCACCTGTGCCATGCCATCAGCACCTATTCTGTTTTGCAATCGTGCTTTGCTGGTCACAAACAGCAGATGTGGCAGTTGTCTTCCGTTCGCAAGCACGAAGCTCTCTTCCATGGCTGCCAAATCACTCTTTTTTCCTTGTTTTGTTGTCGTCCCGAGACGCACAGCGGTATGATGGCTGAAAACCTTCTGGTCTATGTCCAGACCACCTGCATCTGAAGTCGCCCGGAAAAGGGTCCGGTCGTTGAGGTTGCCTCTAGAGGTTTGCAGCTGAACCCCAGATCCAACCTGTTTTGTGGCAGTCACCCAGCCGTTGCAAGACGTTCTGGCCCAACGGACAGCGGGTTGCTGGCTGAGCCATTCCAGCACTTCTGCATCTGGCAGTTCTCCCCTTCCCAGACCTCCAGAAATCAGAAAGGTTGTGCAATTCAGCGCCTCACCAACCTCCTGGTTCAAGGCGGTTTTGCTGCCGTGGTGACCCAGTTTGACCAGATCAAAAGGTCCATGTTGTCTGATGTTGTCCAGAAGTGCAGCCATGGAATTCTCCAGGCTGCCCACACCAGGCTCAGCAAATTGCATGTCTCCTGAAAGCAACACCTTGAAATCAGGATGGTGCAGGACCATCACAATACTCTGGTTGTTCACCGCAGCGCCAGGCCGATCTGCGGTTCCAGCTGCCAGCAAAGAAAAACCTGCCGGGCCCGAATCTGCATCCAGAGCTGGTAGGACCTGACGTTTTAAACGGTCAATACGATCTGCACAGATCTGAAGCTGGTGCCCATCTGGACCAAGTATTTTCAGGTAATGCTGTTCGAGGATGTCTACAAGTTGCTCCAGCTTTGCTGAGTCTTCTGGTCTTCCATAATGCACCATGATCTCCGTCTGGCTTCTGAGGGCAGTAAGCATGGTTTCATAACGTTCCCTGTCTTGCAGTGACTTTCTGGCCATGGCTGTCATTTCTGCTGCATCTGCCACAAGCATGTCATCGTTCACTTCTTCTCGAAAACTGAACCGCAGGAGGTCGGCATGGTCCACCACGGAAATAGAGCCTGCATCTGTTGTCAGGGCAGATGGAGTCCAGGCAGGCCATCCGAGCTCAGGATCACTAACCAGGGCATACTTCACCTGTATCGTTGAGTGAGCCACCAGTTCTGGAAGACAACCTATGTGGTCACTGTGGGTATGGGTGACGATCAGACAATCAATCCGAACTGGAGCAGGCTCTCCCAGCAGTTTCTCAAGCTGTTCTGGAATGGAGACGTCCGAGGATGAAGCAAAGTTGTGCTGGTGTCCTCCATCTATCAGTACTCGAAACGACCCGATTTCACACAGCAGACAATCTCCATATCGGGTGGACCCCACATCCAGCATGTGAATTTTAATGTCTTGCACAGGGATGATCATTGGTCTTCCTCACTTTCCTCTTCCTGCAATAGAGAGACTGCCGATGGTCTGTCCTGTCAACTGGGCACCAGCACCTGCCAGAAACAGTGCAAGATAGTCGCGATAATCTGCACCGAAAACAGGATTTGAGTCGTAATTGTTGGCAAAGACCACCATGCTCAGCAGGCAAACAAAAACCAAATACAACAAGAAACGCATCCAGAGTTTGGGGGTACTGTAAGGCACCACAAGGAGGTTCGCCATCACTCTGGTGAGGAAGATGCCCATGGAATTGGGCGGCTGGAGCTGTTTCCCTGCCTGCTCACCTTGCACAGCTCCGTCTGCTTGGAGGATGGGGCGTGTCATCAGGTGGTCGATCATGTTGTTAATGTCATTCTTGATAAGCACCTGGTCAGAAAGCAGAAGGTTTAGAATCTTGTTGAGCTCTGTAGGGTAATCTGTGATCTTGTCGCTGCTCTGATGAACTTTAACCAGTCTTGAGAACATTTCAATGCGCAGTGCGATCTGCTCAATCAGTGGGTCCACCGTTGTCCTATCATGTTCTTCAACCAGCATTCGGGCAAACTTGAGGCGGTCCAAAAGAGTTGCAAGCATTTCAGGTGCCCTCAATTCTTGAGGCAGATCCTGGGAGAAAAGCGCAGTCATCTGGCGCTCCAGTTGATTGATTTTCAGATCACGTTCAGCTGCAGGCGAAGCATCATATGCCTTGAGATGACTTGCCACAATGGCGATGAGAATTCCAAGAGCCAGAATCAGGCGGGCAAGGCCAGGACCATCTTTGATCGAGGCTTCAAAAGGCAGGGTGACCAGCGAACTGGATCCTACCACCCGAAACTGCATTTCACCTTTGTACAGCCCTGCCAGAAGATGCTCACCCTGATTTGAATCGAACAACAGGTGGGCAGCTCCCATCTGGCTGCACACTTGACCACTCGCACAAGCTGCTGTTTCATCTGGCAATGCGGCCACTTTGATCTCTGGAGGAGGCTGAGGCCCTTCCGAATGGGACCTCGCAGTGGTGGTTTCTTGGGTCAACGGTGAACGAGTTGTGGATTGTTGAGCCAGAGCACAGGCATCCTGAGAGGCTTTGTCCTCAATTTCTGCGAGACAACCGCGCAAAACCACATGTTTCAAAGACTGCTGGTGCATCAGAGACAGGGCAAGTGCAGTGACTTTGAAGTCCTGGCCAGTACTGCTGGTCAAAGGGAGACGCAACTGGAAATCCTCCCCTTCTTTGAACTGGTACTTGACCTGCGATTCAGAATTCACCAGCAGCTTCAAGTTGTTCTGCGAAAGCAGACGAACAGGTAAATTTACTGTCTCTGTACCCTGGGTGAAAGTAAGTAGTCCACAATAAAGCCCCGCAGTCGGGAAAACACCTGTGATTCGGTAAATGGTATGTTCTGAAGTGTTCTGGCCTGGATCAAGCATCAATTTGACTTTATCCAGTGCTGCGCCTGCTTTGCTTTCCGATACCGCGAGGCAATCAAAAGGTTCCAGGGTTTCCATCCTCTGCAGAGCAAAAGTGCTCTTGATCTTCATGGGATTGGCTACACCGCTGATCTCGATTGAGACATCAAGGTTTTCACCCACACCACCTCGGATGCTTAAAGAGTGGGTCTGGAGAGCTAGTTTCTGCGCAACTGTACTGGAAAAACCCAACAGAAACAACATGCAAAAAAAGAGCTTCTTCAAGTCTACCAACACTTCAAATCCTCCCGATTTTAGTTGGCATTCAAAGTGTCAGTGTAAGGTGCCTTTCTCAGGCTACCCCAAAAAAAAGAGCTTTTACTAAGGGAAAAGCTTTGAAGAAGATCAGGAAAGCACCCTATTGAATTTTAAGGGCTGATCTTTTCAAAGTCCAAATGCAAGCCTTCAAATGTCGATTTCATTTCGAAATCCCTTCCATCTGGTGGTTGCTCTGTGTACAGCAAGGCCTGAAAAGTGCCTATTCGTATGGAAATCGATTCGATGCTGGAGGTCCCAGATCGTACACTCATGGTGTTTTTATCGCTAAAACCAGGTCAATTGTGGCCTGTGCTGAAAGGAACCCATGACACACCCCACCCCGCAGGACCTGATTTCCCGCATTGACCGCCTGAATGTGCCAGAAGGGCAGCTTGCCCTGTGGTCGCTGGGGCAGTCGGGTTTTGTGATCAAAGGT
Organism: Deinococcus cellulosilyticus NBRC 106333 = KACC 11606; assembly: GCF_007990775.1. NCBI lineage: Bacteria > Thermotogati > Deinococcota > Deinococci > Deinococcales > Deinococcaceae > Deinococcus > Deinococcus cellulosilyticus. The sequence continues at coordinate 83,653 of NZ_BJXB01000007.1, forward strand.
GGCAACACCATTTTTTACATTGACCCCTACCTCTCCGACTCCATTGAAGACATTGGAGGCCCCAGAAGGCGTTTCCCGATCCCTGCCGACCCTTCACAGATTCACCATGCCAGTGCGGTGTTTGCCACCCACGAGCACATGGACCATGCAGACGGTCCCACCCTTGGGCCCCTGATGCAGGCCTCACCGCAAGCCACCCTGGTGACCTCCTGGGAAGGTCGGGACGTGGCCTTGCAAGCTGGAGTCCCTGAAGACCGCATTGTGGTTCCCGTTCTGGGCGAAGCCCTGAAGCTGGGAGACCTGACCTACACCGCAATTCCTGCCGCCCATTACCAGCACGAATTGCGTGAAACAGGGCACGCCCGCTGGATGGGGTTTCTGATTGAGTGTGGTGGCGTGACAGTGTACCACTCGGGGGACACCATCGTGATTCCCGAGTTGCTGGATGCCCTGAAAGGCAAACACATTGATCTTGCCCTGCTGCCCATCAATGGACGGGACTTTCACCGGGAAAGCCAGGGACTGGTCGGCAACCTGTGGCCCGGAGAGGCCATTGAACTGGCCGTGCTGATCGGAGCAAAAGTGCTGATCGGTACCCACAATGACCTGTTCGATGGAAACCGGGTGAATCCGGGCATGCTCTTTGATGAACTCGACAGACGCGCTCCTTTTCAGCGCTGTCATCTGCTGCAACCCGGAGAACTCTACCTGTTCGCAGAGTGAGGCTTCAGAGGGCCTGGCACAAACTGGTCTTTCCAGTGCGGGTCAGGCCCACCACCACCCCACCGTCTGGGAGGTGCCGGACATCCAGTTTCAGGGACCCGATGTTCTTCTGGCGGGGAATGTCATGCTGGATCAGCCAGAACTTCAGGAAGGCCCCCAGCTCACCCTGTTGATCTGCGCCCAGCTGGTAGCAGGTGCGCGCCACCCCGGACAGCAAACCACTGATGCGAATGGCCTGCTGGTGGGTCATCTTGCGTCCAGCAAAATAAAACTTCATGACCTGGATGCGTGCAGCCCCCGTGGGAATCCCCAGACTCAGTGAAAAATCCCGGTTGTCGAAAACAAAGCGGGCCTTCTGCGCTTCCACATCAAAGTAAGCCGCCTGTTGCCTGCGCAGCACCTGACTGAGGGGCAGTTCGGCAGCGTGGGACAGCATCAGGCCCCCCGCCAGGGTCAGGATCAGGGTCCTCAACACAAAGAAGAATTTTGATGCGGGTCCATCAAACATAGAGTGACTGAATTATTACAGAAATGACCCTCTGGTGTTGTGATGGTGCCGTCAACCGCCAGAATGCTTATCTGGGATGAGAGAAAACAAAGACACTGGCAAAGGTGCTGTCTTCTGACTGCACCCTCTGGATGGGCCACCCGAAACGCTCCTCGGGCGGCCCACTGAGAAAACTTACCCTCTGGTCATCCAGCGTTCCAGCACCAGTTGACGCTCAGGATGTGGATCTGAGAACACCTGTGGAGGAAGATTCAATTCCATCAGGGTCCCCTGGCCTCCCTCCAGCCGAGGCCACACTGGAAGTCCTTCATGGTTGGGATCATGGTTTCTGGCGAAATGCACGTAAACCCGCTGCATGAGTTTAGAGAGTTCGAAGTCTTTTTCCGTCCAGGCGTACACCGGGTTTGAGTCCAGATTCCCCATGAAGTACTCGATGTCCGCAGAGTGCACCGCCCCTTTTGCAGGAGGGACCATTTCGGCTGCTGTGGCCTCACGGGTTCCTCCGGCAAGACCTGGCACCTGGCCTGCAAAAGATTCGGTCATGTGGGGTCGGGGATGGCTGTACAGGTAACGGAAAACAGGGTGTCCTGCCAGACTGTGCAGCTCTGCCCATTTCCCAGTGCTGTACCCGATGAAGAGGTCTCCGGAGAGGGCAGTGGCAGCGTCATCCACCTCCTGGTCCGTCTGGGCGGGATACACCCTGAAAAGGTCATCTGCAAGCTCCCCGAATCTGCTCTGCAGGGTCTTCTGGTACTGTTCCACCGTGTAGGGTGGAGGTCCAAGCAAGAAACCGGCGTCCATCTCCTGGCTGTTCCAGCCCACCAGCAAGGGCACCGGGGCCTGCTGTTTCTGTGCAAACGTCTGCAGAGGCACTTCCCTGAAGAAATGCCCATCCACAACCGCAGGGAAGCCTGGGATGCCAAAAGGTTCTGCGTGTTTCAGCAGGACCTCTGCAGGAAGCTGGCGCAGGTCTTCAAGGGTTGCCCCTCCTGCGGCCTCCATGAATTTCTGTCCTGTTCGCTGTCCCTCCTCAAGGGGCATGGCGGAGAGGGTCCCCAGCAGGGAACCGCTCGATCCGATGGCCGCAGAGAACAGATCCCTGGACAGAGGGGATGCCATGTGCGCACTGACCGAGACCGATCCGGCGGATTCTCCTGCAATGGTCACCCGTTCCGGGTTGCCCCCGAAATATCGGATGTGCTCCTGCACCCACCTTAGGGCCAGGTTCTGGTCCAGGTAACCGAAGTTTCCCCCTTCAAGCTCAGGGTGACTGAGGAACCCAAACACCCCCAGGCGGTAATTCACCGTCACCACCAGCAGTCCCTGCTGTGCCAGTGCCTCACCATCGTAGCGGGGTTCGGAGCCATCTCCAGCCACATGCCCTCCGCCATGGAAGTACACCAGTACGGGCAGGTTGGCCTGTGGCTGGGGGTCAGGGGTCCAGACGTTCAGGTAGAGGCAATCTTCGGACACTGCAGGGGAACGAAACTGCATGTCTCCAAAAACCGGGAGCTGCATGGCCCTGGGGCCAAACTGGGTGGCGTCCCTGGTGCCCTCCCAGGGAAGTGCGGGCTCAGGTGCCCTCCAGCGCAAAGGCCCCACCGGAGGCTGCGCGTAAGGAATGCCCAGATAAGCATGAATGCCTGACTCTTCGTGATACAGGCCCTTCAGGGCGCCCTGTTTCGGGAGGTTGAAGTGAGAACGTGGATTTTGCATGTGGACCTCCTGGATTTGGACTGCATCCTGATTGTATTCCTCTGATGAGGAGGAACACAGGGTCAGGATTCACCCGAGCTCAGCAGGGCCAGACATGCCCGTTGGAGCACTTCAGGAAGCCATCCAAAAGCATGTCCCTCATGCACCCTTTCCCATTTCTGATGGTAATCCCTGCCCCAGGGACCGATGTTGACCACCGGACAATTCAGGGGAACATCTGGAACAGTCCAGCGTTCTGGAACAGCGGCGTTTTGTGCCCAGGTCTCCAGGTCCTGAGGTCCAAGCCGTGGCGCAATGAAACTCATGTCCGAGATTCCAGGGTAGAAAGAGCGCACCTTGAGGGAAAGTCCGTCCTTTTGAAGACCTCCCACCACCTCTTGCATGCAGGAGCGCACATGGATCTCCTGTTCGCTGTCGCCCAGCAGGGTGCTGGGGTAGAAAGGTGGGGCGAAACCCACCACATACGCTGGCCCGGAAATTCGGGCCAGTGCGGCAAGGGAGGTGCAGCATTCCCGTGAAGCTGCCCTCGCGTCCAGTTTTGGATTCTGTGACAGGGCGTCACGGGTCCCTTCAGGGTCGCACTGGGATGCCCTTTCCACCAGTTCCTGAAAAGTCAGCACTGTGGCCTGATGGTCTGGCACGAACTGGAACTGGCGTCGGTGCAGCGTCTGGAGCGCATCTGCAAAGGACTGTATGCAGGCCTCCTTCAGAGAATTCAAAACATCGGCAGGCCTCCGGTGGTGGGTGAGCACGTTGAACACCGTCCAGGCCTGTGCTGGTGTGGTCACGTCGTAGCGGGAGCGGATTTCACTCTGGTAGAGCACCGTGATGGGGGGTGCAGGGTCTTCTCCTCCTTCCCCGAATGCAGGGTTCCATTCCAGCAGGCGCACCAGTTCACTGGACAGGAAAGCTGCGTTGATGCCGTCGATGGGCGCTCCGCTGTGGGTAGGACAGCCCTGTATCCACACGAAGGGCAAGAGTTTTCCAACGCTGCCCAGAAAAATGGCCTGTCCATCTTCTCCTGTTTCCTGATCGGTGGTGGCATCCAGGTTGATGGCAGCCACCAGAGTCAGGTCATGCTGTTTCAGAACCTCTGGCAACATTTGCACGGCACTGCGCATGCCAAGTGAGGTTTCCTCTTCATCCGGGACAGCAATGAAAAGCAGGTTGCCCTGTGTGGAGGGGTCCCATTCGTGCAGGACGGTCAGTCCTGCTGCCAGACCACTTTTCATGTCCAGCATGCCCCTGCCTGGCAAAAAGCCCTGCTGCAAATCCTGTTCCACTTTTGCTGGAAGTGCGCCAGAAAGCAGGGCTTCTTTCAGGGCTTCAGGGTGAAAGGCAAGGCTGGACAGATGGCCGAAATTCTCGGTGCCCACCACATCGTAATGTCCAGTCAGAATCACCGTTTCTGGTCCCTGGCCCCGAACCAGCGCAAACAGAATTGGACGCTCGCAGGTGTCGTTCAGGGTGGGCATGAGCCACAGGTGGTGGGAGTGCCTCTGAAAACAGGTCCACTGGGACAGTTCCTGCATCAACCACGGTGCAAAACAGGCTTCTCCGGGCGTGCCTGTGATGCTGGGTTGCTCCACCATTTTGAGGGTGAGGTCACGGGCAAGGGAGAACCAATTTGAGGCACAGTCTTCTGCAGGCTGTCCAGAAGGGGCCGAAGTTGTTTTTGACATGGACCCATGCTAATGGGGGTGGGAATGCACGCTCAACCGAATGCGTTCATGGCGTGACATGTGGTATGAATGTTTTCGATGGCTTTCCAGCCCACCCTTGCACAGCTTCGTGCCTTCACTGCCGTGGTCGAGCACCAGGGCTTCAGCCGTGCGGCAGCTGCTCTGGGGGTCACCCAGTCCAGCCTGAGCCACAGTGTGTCCAGCCTGGAACAGGGGCTGAATGCTGTTTTGTTGACCCGTCACGCCAGAGGCATCACACTGACCCAGAAAGGGACGCTGGTTTTGATTCGTGCCAGGACCATCTTGCAGCTCACAATGCAGCTTGTGGAGGAGACTGCAGCTGAAGAGGTTCTGTCTGGAATGGTGAGCATTGCCTGTTACCGCAGTGTGGCCACGCACCTGCTTCCAGTGGTGATGCAGCACCTTTACAGCCAGCATCCCGGCATCAGGCTGGACATCTTTGATGGGTGCCTGAACCGCGAGGACGCCTCCAGAGAGGTGCTTGAAGGCCACTGCCAGCTTGGCATCGCGCACCTGCCTGCCGACTCCCGTTTGCAGGCTTTTCCGATCCTCACCGATCCTTATGTGCTGGTGCTGCCATCAAACACACCAGACATCCAGAACTGGGAAGACCTGAAAGACCTGCCTTTCATCCGTTTTGGCCGGGAAGCCCACGCAGATGAACCGTCCTGGACCCACCTGAAGCCGGTGCTCAGCCTGCAGGAAGAAAGCAGTGTTCTGGCGATGGTGGCCTCCAGAATGGGATTCTCGATCCTGCCCAGGCTCACCACCGAGCCTCATCCGGCAGGGGTGCGTTTGCAGGGCTTGCCTGTGTTTGCTGCACGCACCCTCGGGGTGGTGACCAGAGCGGAGACCCTCCTGCTGCCTCATGTGCGGGTGGTGCTGGATCTGCTGTGCAATCCGCAGGTCCTGAAGGCGTCCACCCTGCATCAGGGTCCGGTCCATCGGGTTTGAAGAGGTTCATTTGATGCATGGACTGTTCTGCACGTTCAGGCAGGACCCTCTTCTGAAAGTTTTCTGAGGAGGGTCTGCAGGAGTCTTCGCAGGTCCTCCAGTTCTTTTTCACCCAGAAGTTCGGACCAGTGGGCCTCCACCTTTTCACCTGCCTGCATGGCGGTGGGGCGCACCTGTTTGCCTTTTTCGGTGAGGAACACCAGACGGCCCCTTTTGTCACTGGGATCGGGGTGACGCTCAATGTAGCCGCGTTTTTCGAGCTCTTCCACGGCCTGTGCCATGGTCTGTTTGCGCACCCGGGCGAGCGTGGCAAGTTCACTGACCTGAATGCCCTCTTCGGGCACGAAGGTGAAGACATTGGAATGCATCTGGCCGAGGTCGCCAAATCCGGCCTCTGCGAGGGCCTGCCCAACGTGCATGGAGAAGTTCTGGTTGAGGAGCCTGAGGAGCACACCGATGGAACTGGGAAGGTCAGGGGATTCAGACATAAGTAGACAGGTACCTGTCTATCTAGTATATTGGACAGGTACCTGACCATCATAGCATGGTCGTGGCACAGGAGGTGTTTCATGCCCGAAATTCAGGTCCTTGATTCCACCCTTTTCTACCAGGATGCAGGTGCAGGGACCCCGGTGGTCTTTCTGCACGGCAGCCCCGTTTCCTCCCACCTGTGGCGCAATGTTCTGCCCCAGATCCAGAACGCGAGAACCCTTGCCCTGGACCTGATCGGCATGGGGAAATCTGGCAAACCCGACCTCCCCTACCGGTTTGCTGACCACGCCCGTTACCTGGATGCCTGGATGGATGCCCTGCAACTTGAAAACATCATTCTGGTGGGCATCGACTGGGGAGGGGCACTGGCTTTCGACTGGGCCAGGCGTCACAGTGAAAAAACCAGAGGCATCGTCTTCATGGAAACCATCCTGAAACCCATGACCTGGGAGGAATTCCCTCCTGCAGCGAAAACACGCTTTGAAGCCATCCGCACCCCTGGAAAGGGCGAAAAAATGATCATGGAGGACCTGCAGTATCTGGAGACCGCACTCACAGCAACGGTGCTCACCCCTCTTGCTCCAGAAGATTTTCAGGCGTACCTGCAGCCCTTCCTGACCCCGCCAAGCCGCCGTCCCCTGCTGGAATGGCCCAGAGCAATGCCTCTGGAAGGTGAACCCCAGGACGTGATCGAGCGCATTAAAGCCTACAACCACTGGCTGAAACACAGCATAGACGTACCCAAACTGCTGCTGACCTTTGAAGGCTCTCCCACCCTGATGGTGACTCCGCAACTGGTGGAATGGTGCAGAGAAAACATCAGCCATCTGGAAATCCAGCACTGTGGACCTGCAGGACACCTTGCCCCGGAAGACCAGCCTGAAGCCATTGCGGCTGCCATCAATGGATGGATGAAACGAAACTCCCTTTGGACCTGACCCCTCAAACAGAGTCACCTGCCAGAAAAGGCAGGTGACTCTGTTGCACTTCCAGCAGCAGTCAACTGGGACGCTCGGCCCCCCTGCGACCATAAAAATACCAGTTGAAAAAGATGTTGATGACGAAAAACAACGACATCAGGTAAAAAAACGCCACCGGGCTTCCTGAGAGGCTGTTGGAGAGGTTGATCAGCATGGAGACAATGAAAGGTCCATATGCAGCAATGGCAGCCGTCCACCCGATCACCCCTGCAGCCTGAGTGGGAGGAAAGATGACGGGCATCTGGCGGAACGTGGAGGCATTGCCAATCCCGGAGAAGAAGAAAATGGCCAGCATGCCACCCACAAAATAAGGGAATTCTGCCATGCTCTCAGGGGTCACGTAGAAACTGGTGAAAATTGCACTGGCCAGCATCCCTGTTCCCGAAATGGTGGTGAGGATGGCCCCACCTGTTCTGTCTGCAATCATCCCAAAAATCACCCGCACTGCACTGCCAATCAGGGGACCGTAAAAAGCATACGCAAGAGGAAGGGGAGGGTTCTCAAAACCACCATAAAGGGTTTTGATCATCAGGGGAAAAGCGCTCGACAGGCCCGAAAACACCCCGAAGGTCATCAGGTAGATGCTGGTCATCACCCAGGTGTGTTTCTCCTTGAAGATGGTGAAAAGCTGCGAGGCTCCAGCTTTCAGGGGCACGCTGCGAATCAGCATCCAGGCGAGCAGTGCACCGAACACAATGAAAGGAATGTAGACCCAGGCGGCATTCTGCAGCCAGATCGTCTCGGTTTTCCGGGCAAAAGTCCAGTTCTGGTATCCTCCAGGGGCAAACCAGAACAGGTTCACCCCGACCACCCAGGGGGTCAGGAACTGGGCCAGCGATACCCCGAAGTTGCCAATCCCGGCCTGAATGCCCAGCGCTGTCCCCTGCAGCCTTTTGGGAAAAAACAGGGTGGTGGAGGGCATGAAACTCGAAAAATTGCCTCCACCCAGACCCGCCAGGAAGGACAGCAACAGCAGCACCCAATATGGCGTTCCGGGGTCCTGCACGGCAATGCCCCAGCCCAGCACCGGAATGAGCAGGCTCAGGGTTGCCCAGGTGATGGTGTGCCTTGAACCGAAACGGGGAATCATGAAGGTGTGCACAATGCGCAGGGTGCCCGCAGCAAGGCCAGGCATGGCGGTGAGCCAGAACAGTTGTTCGGTGGTCAGGTTGAATCCAACCCCCTGCAAGCGGGTCACGATGGCCGACACCATGAACCAGGTGGCAAAGGCGAGCACCAGATTGAAGGTGGTGATCCACAGGGTGCGCCACGCCCTGGATTTGCCTTCGCCCTCCCAGAACTGCGGATCTTCAGGCGTCCAGGACTGCAGATAGGTGCTGGGGTTTCGGTTGGTGGTCTGCATGGCTCCTCCTTTCTACTGGCGCACCATGCTGACCAGTTTCACATTGATGAAAGCCAGCACCAGAGATGAAAGGGCAAGCGGCCACAGGATGTCGGTGTCCCCCCCCAGGTAAGCATCGAGAGCGGTGATCAGGAGGAAAAGCTGAATCGACCACAGCACCAGAATGAAAGACAGGGCAAGGTCCAGCATCACCCCTTTCTGCTGGCTGCGCCCCCTCATTCCCCACCTCCACCAATGGCGTAGATTTTGCCATCCTGAACTTCCAGGTCAATTCTGGAAAGGCCACGCTGGGGAGGCCCTGCAAGCACCTCTCCGGTTTTTGCATCAAAGAAGCCCTCATGGCACGGGCATTCCAGCTTCTTGCTGTGCTCTTCATAAAAAACATGGCAACCCAGGTGCGGGCACTTCTGGGAAAAGGCACTGAAACTCCCGTCCTCGTGCCGGACCAGCAACGCAGGCAAACCATCATCCGGGTATTTGAAAGCCATCTGACTCCCATGCTTGATCTGGTCCACCGACCCAAGTTCCTTGCGGACATGGTGCTCCTGGGGGCGCTTTCCCATCCCGGCCACAGCAATCAGGGTGGTTCCCACTCCCAGTGCCGCACTGGACAAGGTGAGGAATCGGGTGAATTCACGTCTGGTGATGTAACTGGTCTGGTCCCAGTCCACCGAGAAATCGGTCTTCCAGTGGGGTTGGGCTTTTTCGTTGTTCCAGTCGTCTTTCACACCCCGCCCCCTTGCATGGGAAGGGGCTCCAGGTGCCCGAAAGGATCGATGTGGTCAAAAGCGTCACTGTCAAAGCGGGCATCCATGTGGGCAATCACATCCATGCGCAAAGACACCTCTTCTTCAGGCAGCACCAGAAACACCCGGGTGGTGATCTCCTGCTCTCCGAACTGAAAGGAGTTCACCGGGCGGCCTTTGCGTCTGGACTCGAATTCCTCCAGAGTTCCATAAAAGAGGGCCTCACTGGGGCACACGGTGGCGCACATGGGTTTCAAGCCCACCGAGGTGCGGTCATAGCACATGTCGCACTTGAGCATCTGGTCAATTTCCGGGTAGTAGCGGGGCACCCCGAAAGGGCAGGCCAGCACGCAGTTCTTGCAGCCAATGCAGCGCTCTTTCAGGGAAGACTGCACAATCTGGTCTTCGGTGCGCTTGATGGCATCTGCAGGGCAGACTTTGGCGCAGGTGGGATTCTCACAGTGCATGCAGACCATCGGGACCGTCTGGGTGGAAAAACCCCGTTCCACGAATTCCAGGTGGATCATGGGTTTCCCACGGTGGGTGGCGCATTCGCTGCAGGCCTGCATGCAGCTCTTGCACCCGATGCAACGGATGGGATCAACAAAAAAACGCTGGTCAATGGCATTTCTCAAAGTCATTGGCAACACTCCTTGCCCGGCATCAGCGGGTCAGTTCGCTTCTGCGGTCATCGAGGCCGTAACGCTCCGGCAATCTTTCAATGTGGCTGGTCCAGCTTTCGGCCTCCACGGCCTCCCGGATTTCGTCTTCGGTGGCTTTGCGCACCTTGCAGGCACTCACCTTGAATTCGGGAATCTTGCTGGTGGGGTCCAGGGCACGCTGCGTGAGCATGTTGATGCTCTGCTTGCCGGCCCAGTGGTACGGCACGAACACCGTGTCGGGGCGGATGGTGTTGACCACCATGGACCTCAAGGTGATTTTGCCCCGCCTGGTTTCCAGCGTCACCCATTCTTTTTCGGCAATCCCGAGTTGCCGGGCCATGCGGGTGTGCATCTCGATTCTGGGATGGGGGTACTGGTCCACCAGAGGTCCGATTCTGCGGGTCTGGGTGCCAGAAAGGTACTGGCTGATCACCCGTCCGGTGGTGAGCCACACCGGGTATTCACTGTCCACCACTTCTGCCGACTCACTCCATTGGGTGGGCGTGAATCGGGCCTTTTTGTCCATGTGGTAGAACTGTCCCCCTTCAAAGAGCCTGGGAATGCCGGGGTGCAGGCTGTCCAGTTCAGAGGCGTCCAGGGTCTCCTTGCCTTTCTCGCTGACCTGCGGACACGGCCAGAACACCCCATTTTCCCTTTCCACCCGCTCCCAGGTGATGCCGGAGTAATCTGCAGTTCCCCCTCTGGAGGCGAGGCGCAACTCGTTGAAAATCTCCTGGGCGTTCTGGTACCTGAAGTATTTTCCTCTGCCCAGACGTTCTGCGATGTCCAGCAAAATGCGCCAATCCTGCCATGCTTCTCCTGGGGGGTCAATGGCCTGATTGATCTTGATGACCCGCCCCTCACAACTGGTGTTGGTGCCCTCGTCTTCCTCGTGGAGGCTGCCTGGAAGCACGATGTCGGCGTGCTGGGCGGTTTCGGAGAGGAAGAAATCAATCACGGTGTAGTGCTCCAGTTTGCCCAGCGCTTCACGGGTGAAGTTGGCATCAGGGAGGCTGACCAGCGGATTGAAGCAGATCGAGAGCAGCCCTTTGATGTTCCCGGCGTGGATTTCATTCATGATTTCCTGCGCAGAGAGGCCTTTTCTGGGAATTTCACTTTCATCGCAGCCCCAGACTTTTGCGATGTACGCGCGGTGCTCAGGGTTTTCGATGTCGCGGGCTCCGGGGAGCTGGTCACACTTGTGGCCGTGCTCCCGGCCGCCCTGACCGTTGCCCTGTCCGGTGATGGTGCTGTGACCGCAGCCTTCCCGACCAATTTTTCCCGTTGCCAGTGCGAGGTTGGCACAGCAGAGCACGTTCTTCACCCCGTTCACCTGATGCTCCAGTCCTCTGGCATGCAGGATCATGCCGGTTTCGGCCTCGCCGTACCACCGGGCGGCTTTCTCGATCTGCTCTGCCGGGACCCCGGTGATTTTTGCGGCCCACTCGGGGGTGGCGTCTTTGACCTCCGCTGCTGCCTTTTCGAAATCCACGGTGTGCTCTGAAATGAATTTCTGGTCGGTGAGGCCATCTCTGATGATCACATGCAGCATCGCCATCAAGAGCGCACTGTCACTGCCGGGTCTCAGGGGCAGGTAAAGGTCTGCCGTGCGAGCCATCGGGACCATGCGCGGATCGGCGTAGATCAGCTTTGCTCCGTTGTCTCTGGCCCGCCAGATGTAATCGGTGGTGATCGGGAAGCACTCGGCGATGTTGGTGCCGATCACGAAGATCACTTTGGCTTTTGCAATGTCCTCCCAGGAACTTGAAGCCCGGTCAATGCCGTAAGCTTTCTTGTTGGCCGCTCCAGCGCTCACCATGCAAAGCCTGCCGTTGTAGTCCAGATTGGCGGTCTGCAGGGCAAGGCGGGCAAATTTGCCAACCAGGTAGCTTTTTTCGTTGTTGAGGCTCACACCTGAAAGCATCGCAAAGCTGTCTCTGCCGTACCTGTCCTGAATCTCCCGGATTTTGCTTACAGTTTCTTCCAGGGCCTGGTCCCAGCTGATCCTGACAAAACCTTTTTCGGTGCGCTTCATGGGATGCAGCAGGCGGTCCGGGTGGGAACCTTGCAGGTAGCGTTTCACCCCTTTGGGGCAGAGTTTGCCTTTGTTGAAGGGAAAATCGGTGCGGGGTTCAAAGCCCACCACAGCATTGTCCTTGACTTTCAGGTGGATGCCACACTGCTGCCCGCAGAAACAGCAGTGGGTGGGAACCAGTTTTTCGTAATCGTCCTGCTGGTCGAAGCCTCCCGGGGGGCGGTAACGGAGGGTGGGACCGAATTGCTCCAGCAACTCTTGTCGGGACAGGGGAAGGTCAGACATGGGGAAGGTCCTCTCTTTCAGGTCACATGAATTCGCGTCCGGTCACCCGGAATTGATTGAGGGTCATCAGTTTTCTGCGGCAGGACGGGCACAGGTTCTGCCAGTTCTCGGCCTGTTCATGCTGATAATTGAAACCCAGAGGGGGCAGGATTTCCTTGAGGTCGTTTTGCTGCATCAGGCTGATGTATTCCTCACCACAACGGGCACATTTGCCTTTTTCTCCAGCTTCCCCGGCAGCCTTGTAGAACCACACGCCAACGTTGGCAATGCGCTGGAAGATGTGGAAGAACTTGCCGAAAGGGAGGTACAACAGCCACAGCATCACGGTCACGGCGTGGGTGGTGGTGATCCAGTAGTAAAACTTTCCCTCCATGAACATGTTGGAGACCGTCAGCATCATGCCGGTCACGCTGACTGCGAACAGCAGGATCAAGGGAATCATGTCGTTGTCGAAACGCTGGGTGGTGATTTCGGCCTCATCCCGCATGCGGCGACCCACCGCCAGAATGACTCCAGCAATGCACAGCACAGCGGCGATGTTGAGCATGTGAAAGTAAATCCAGCCGATGAAACTGCGGGCCGCAAAGGCGGTGAAGGTCAGGTCCATCCCGAACAAAACCATGTAGTAGTGATCGGGCCTCTCAGGAAGGCTTGCGAAGTGCAGCCAGCCAAAAGAAAGGGGGAAGGTCACCAGAATCGCCAGGACGCATCCCCAGAAAATGAGCTGGTGGGCCAGCCAGCGTTCTTTTGACCTTCTGCGAATGAAACGCTGTTCCAGCAGTTTCTCCCAGGCCAGGGCAAAGAAACGCCCGGTGTTTTGCAGGCGGTGACCCTTCTTCCAGAACAGTTCCCATCCGCGTTTCCAGTACTGCTGGGTTGCAGGCCGCTGAAGCCACACAGCATAACGGTAGACGATGCCGAACAGGGCAAAAACTGTGCAGAAGCAGTACCCGGCGAGGGCACCATCGAAGTTGCGGAGCTGGTTTGAACCAAAATACACCAGCACCAGCAGCACAACCGAGAAAATCACTCCAGCAACGACGCCACGTCGGTCCAGCGTGACATCCATCAGGGGAACGGTGATGGAGTCCTGCACCTGAATGGGGGTGGTCTGCATGCTCTCCTCCAGAAATCAAGATCAAAAATCCAGGGCTTTCCCAGAGGGTGCTCTGGGATACGGTTGGGGTTCATCTGATCTTGACTTTGTGCTCTGGGTGACACATGGAGATCAATTACAGTTGCAGCAGTTTCACCTTGAGCTGGGTTTAAGGCAGAACTCAGGTTTTATTCATGCAAAGGAAATGCACATTACAGCTTCCAGCATTTCACAGGCCATTTCAGATCATTTCAGATCCGTTCCATACCATGAAAGACGTTCAGCATCTTCACTTGCATCCGGAACCCCAGACGGCGGCTGGGGTGGGTTTTTCTCTTGACTCAACGAGGAGCACATGTCCAAGATCCGCACCCTGTCTCTGGGCCTCACCGCCCTGCTCAGCCTCGGGCTGGTGGCCTGCAACAGCACAGAAGTCCAGAACGCCACCCATCAGGTTCTCCGTCAGGCCGACCTCTACACTGCCCAGGTGGGCACCACCAACACCTGGCAGGGGGGTTATCAGGCTTTCGTTCGTTTCACCAACGTTTCGGGTGAGGCCGCAAAGTCCTTCAAGATCAAGTTCAAGCTGAATTCTGCAGTGACGCTGGGCTCGGTGTGGAACGGGACCATCACAGGTCCCGATGCCCAGGGGTATTACACCGCCACCTCGCCGGATTACCTGCTGTACAGTCCGGTGGGGGCTGGGGGCACCTATGAACTCGGGTTCACCGCAAACGGGTCTTTCACCGGAGCTGTGGCCTCTGTGTCCGAGGTGAACGGCAAACCCATCGGGCCTGTGGACAGCACCCCTCCAACCACACCCGGAACCCTGACCTCGGGTGCTGTGACCCACGACAGTGCCACCCTGACCTGGACGGCCTCCACGGACAATGTGGGTGTGGCAAAGTACGAGGTCTACAGGGGCAACACTTTGCTCACCTCGGTGGCCGGGAACCTCACCACCAGCAAACTCACCGGACTCACCCCTGAAACGGCCTACACCCTGAAACTCCGTGCAGTGGACGCTGCCGGAAACGCCTCTCCCTACAGCAACACCGTGACCTTCACCACCACCAAAGCCCCGGTGGACACCACGGCCCCCACCGTGCCTTCCAGCCTGAGGGCCACCGACGCCACCACCACGACCCTGACCGTGGCCTGGAATGCCTCCACGGACAATGTGGGCGTGAGCAAATACGAGGTGTACCTCAACAATGTGCTCGCTGGAACCGTCGGTGGCAGCACCCTCAGTTATCAGGTCACAGGGCTCACAAAAAACACCGCTTACAGTTTCAAGGTGCGTGCCCTGGACGCTGCAGGCAATGCCTCGGCGTTCAGCACGGTCCTGACGGCAAGCACCCTCGCCACCGATCCGCAGCCGGTGGTCGGCCAGAACCCCTGCGCAAGGTTCCCTCTCAGCAAGGTCTTCACTGGGCCCTCGGTGGGCACCCCCTCCACAGGGAAATTCAATTACGGTGAGGCCCTGCAGAAAGCCATCCTCTTTTATGAAGCCCAGCAGGCAGGGCCTCTGCCCACATGGAACCGGGTGTCCTGGCGTTCGGACAGCAGCATGCAAGACGCCATCACCGGAGGCTGGTACGACGCGGGAGACCATGTGAAATTTGGCTTCCCGATGGCCGCGAGTGCCACACTGCTCGCCTGGAGTGCCATTGACTTCAAGGCCGGGTATGAGAAAGTGGGCCAGAGTGGACACATCAAAAACAACCTGCGTTTCGTGATGGATTACTTCCTGCAGGCACATGTGGCCCCCAGCAAACTGGCCGGGCAGGTGGGGAACGGCAGCATCGACCACGCCTACTGGGCCGCCCCGGAAACCCTGGACACCCGGCAGGCCGGACAGCGGCCCACCTATTACATTGACGAGAGCAAACCGGGATCGGATCTGGCAGGCGAAACTGCTGCGGCCCTCGCTGCGGGAAGCATGGTCTTCAAGGACAGTGACCCCACCTACGCCGCCACCCTTTTGAACCACGCGAAACAGCTGTATGCCTTTGCTGACCAGTACCGGGGCAAGTACAGCAGTTCGATCACTGACGCCTCCGGGTATTACAACTCCTGGAGCGGTTATCAGGATGAACTGGTGTGGGGCGCAGCATGGCTCTACCGGGCCACCGGAGACACCACCTACCTGAACAAGGCAAAAACAGAGTACAACAACCTCGGAAAAGAAGGCCAGACCAGTTACCGCCCCTACAAGTGGACGCACGGCTGGGACGACAAAACTTACGGAAGCTACGTCCTGATGTACCAGCTCACCAGAGACCCCATCTACCAGGCGGATGCAGAGCGCTGGCTGGACTACTGGACCGTGGGCTTCAATGGCGAGAAGATCAGGTACGTGGGCAAACTCGCGTGGCTTGACCAATGGGGTTCCCTGCGCTACGCGGCCAACACTGCCATGGTCGCCATGATCTACAGCGACAGCATTTCGGATGCCACAAAGAAAGCCCGCTACAAGAATTTCGCCATCGACCAGATCAATTACATGCTTGGAGACAACCCCAACAGCCGTTCCTACGTGGTCGGGTTTGGCGTGAACCCCCCGAAAAATCCGCACCACCGGGGTGCACACGGCACCTGGGCCGACAACCTGCAAGGACCACCTGCACAGAGCCGACACACCCTCACCGGAGCCCTGGTCGGTGGACCGGACTCCAGCGGCAATTACACCGATGACCGGGGCAATTACATCACCAATGAGGTGGCCACCGATTACAACGCAGGTTTCACCGGAGCCCTGGCCCGCATGGCCCAGGAATTCGGCGGGCAGTCCCTGGCAAACTTCCCTGCCGTGGAACAACCCGATGGCCCGGAATTCTTTGTGGGCACCAAACTGAACGCCTCGGGAGACAGATTCACCGAGATCGCAGGGTGGGCCACCAACAAGTCCGCCTGGCCTGCCTGCCCGACCAGCAATGTGTCCTTCCGTTACTTCGTGAACCTCTCGGAAGGTTTTGCCAGAGGATTCAAGCTGTCGGATTACGTGGTCACCATCCGCGGAGGGACAGCATCCGGCCTGCAGCTCTGGAACAGCACCCAGAACATTTACTTCGTGGATGTGACGGTCCCCGGCACCATCTACCCTGGCGGGCAGCAGTATTTCCGCAAAGAAGTGCAGTTCCGCATTGGTCTGGCGGATTCCATCAACGCTCCAGCAGGCTCCTGGGACCCCACCAATGATCCCTCCTACGCGGGCGTCACCAGTGTGATGGGCTCAGAGGAGAAACCCAACGAGAACGTGCCCTTCTTCGAGAAAGGCGTGCTGGTCTACGGCAAGCAACCTGCGAAATAAAGTGTTTGCCAGAGGGCACTGAGGGATATGCAGTTCTGAGAAGTTTACAGTAGACAGTTCACAGTAGACAGTTCACAGCGAGATTTTGAGTGTTTACCCAGATCAAGGACAAATGTGTAAAGACCTCAAAGAGAAAGGGAGCGGTTGCCGCTCCCTTTCTTCTGTCTCAGGTCCCTGGCCTGATCCTGAGCCGCCCTCTGAAGGCAGGGCTTTGCAGCAGGACCACCGCCAGCAGGAAGAGCCCGCGAATGACGGTCTGCCAGTAGGAGTTGATGTTGATGTGCCCGAGGCCGTTCTCGAAATTCAGGACCGTGAAGATCATGCCCAGCAGAATCACTCCCACCAGAGTGTTGAGGACACTCCCCCGACCCCCCGTCAGCAGCGTTCCTCCCACCACCACAGAGGCAATGGCGGTGAGTTCCCAGCCGACCCCTTCGGTGGGTTGACCTGCACTGAACTGGGAAGCCAGGATCACTCCTGCAAGTCCCGCAAGAGCACCGGAGAGGGTGTAGACCAGCAGTTTCACTTTCTCGACGGGAATTCCCATCAGTCTGGCGGCTTCCTCGTTGCCTCCGATGGTCAGGGCATAACGGCCATAAGGGGCTTTTGCCAGAAAGAGCGCCCCCACGGCAAACAGCACGAGCAGCATCCAGGCTGGAATCGGGAGCCCCAGAAAATCCCCCTGTCCGAGGTTCCCCACCCCACCTTCGGTGTTCACCAGCACGGTCTGCTTCCCGGAGGCAATCAGGGCAAGACCCCTTGCGATCAGGAACATCCCGAGCGTCACCACGAAAGGCATCACTTTGAAACGGGAGATCACAAATCCATTCAGGAATCCCAGAGCGGCGCAGAGCAGCACCGGGACCAGCAGGGCCAGCCACACCCCATGTGGGCTGACCAGGGCCGCGATCACGCTGGCAAATGCAGCCATGGAACCCACCGAGAGGTCAATTCCTCCAGTGATGATCACGAAGGTCATGCCCAGTGCAATCAGGCCAAACATGGCGTTGTAGCGCAGGAAACTCTCCAGGTTGTATTCCCCGAGGAACCCCTGGTAACGCAGTCCTGCAAACAGGAGCAGCAGCACCAGGGCCACCAGGGCACCGTGTTGTCTCAGCAGGTTCTGCATTCAGCCCCTCCTTTCTTTCTGCAGGGCCACTGCGCCCACAATGATCAGGCCCTTGACCACCAGGGCCACCGCATCGGGCACCCCCTGGGCCAGCAGGGTGTAGCGGATGAGCTGGATGATGAGTGCCCCAATCAGCGTTCCGATGATGGTGGCTTTTCCACCTTCCAGCAAGGTGCCCCCCACCGCAACCGCTGCAATGGCGTCCAGTTCCATGTTCTGCCCCACCTGGTTGGCGTCACTGCTGGAGTTCACGGCAATGACAATCAGGCCAGCAAGTCCGGCCAGCAGTCCACTGAGGGTGTAGACCATCAGTTTCACTTTTGAGACCGGAATGCCTGCGAGCTCTGCAGCACGGGCATTTCCACCCACCGAGAGCACCTGACGCCCGAAAACGGTGGATTTGAGCAGGTATGCTGCAAGCACCACCACCAGCACCATCAGGTACACCTGGATGGGGAGGCCCAGCAGTTTGCCCTGCCCCAGCACCGTGAATCCAGGGTTGGTGAAGGTCTGCAGGTTGCCCCCACTCATCACCTGGGCAATGCCGCGCCCGGCAATGAAAAGAACCAGAGTGGCAATGATCGGCTGGATCTGGAAACGGGTGACCAGCATCCCATTGAACATCCCGAAGAGGCCTGCCAGCAGCACCGGAAAGACCATCGCCATCAGGTTGGCTGCTGCCGACCCACCCAGGGCAGGATGCATGAAGATGATGGGAGCCAGCGCACCACTGATCGCCATGAGGGACCCGACCGAGAGGTCAATGCCTCCGGTGGCAATGACCAGGGTCATGCCCACCCCCACAATCACGATGGTCGCCACCTGCGTCAAGTTGATGTTCAGGGTCTGCATCGACAGAAAATGCGGCGTAAAGATCGCATTGAACACGAACAGCACCAGCAGGGTGATCACCCCACCGTATTGCTGCAGAACCTGCTGCCAGTCCAGGCGGTTTTTCGGGCGGTTGTTTTTGGGTTTCATGGTGTTACTGCCCAGCATGCTGTGCTCCTTCCGTGCCCGCCATGGCATGCATGATCTGCTGCTCTGACAGGCTGCGGCCTTCGAGTTCTGCGGCGGTCTCCCCTTCCCGCAGAACCACCACCCGGTGGCAGCCCTCGGTGAGTTCCTCAAGTTCTGAAGAGATCATCAGGACACCCAGGCCGTCTTCGGCCAGTTCGCTGATGAGCTGCTGGATTTCGGCTTTCGCTCCCACATCGATCCCACGGGTGGGTTCATCCAGAATCAGCAGATCGGGATTCATGCAAAGCCAGCGGGCCAGCAGCACTTTCTGCTGGTTCCCTCCAGAGAGTTCGCGGATGGGTTGCTCGGGAGAGGAGCACTTGATGCCCAGCCTGGAGATGAACCTGTCCACCACCTGCTCCTGCTGTCTGCTGTCGATGATGCCGGCTCTGGAAATGCGGGGGAGCAGGGCCAGGGTGAGGTTTTCCCTCACCGATAGGTGCGGAATGATGCCCTCATGTTTGCGGTCCTCACTGCAGTACCCCATCCCCAGGCGGATGGTTTCACCGGGAGATCTGAACTCCACAGGCTGGTTTTTCCACTGAAATTGACCAGAGTCTTTTCGTTCGGCCCCGAACAGGGCACGGGCGGTTTCGGTGCGTCCAGAGCCCAGCAGTCCGGCCAGACCCACGATTTCGCCCTGCCTCACCTTCAGGCTGATGTCTTTCAGGCGCAGTCCCTGCCTGAGGCCCTGCACCTGCAGCACGTCCGGTCCAGCGGTGTAGGGTTTTTTGTGGAATCCGGTGCGGCCTTCCCTTTCCACCTCATCCAGTTCACGCCCGAGCATTTTGGCGACCAGTTCAAATTTGCCCAGTTTGTGGATCGGCCCTGTATGCACAGTGCGGCCATCTCTCATCACCGTGATCTGGTCTGAAATGGCGTAGAGCTCATCCAGATAATGCGACACAAAAATCACGGCGACATTTTCACTTTTCAGTTTGCGAATGACATCAAACAGGGTTTCCACTTCGGATTCATCCAGCGAACTGGTCGGTTCGTCCATCACCACCAGTTTTGCCTTCTGGGAGATGGCGCGGGCAATCGCCACCATCTGTTGTGTGGCAATGGGGAAGTTCCCGAGTTCCTCCCGGACATTCAACTTCAGGCCCATTGAGCGCACAATGTCTTCGGCCTGGCGGTGCATCTCTTTCCAGTCAATGAAACCAAAGCGTCGGGGTTCACGACCCAGCAGGATGTTCTCGCTGACACTGCGCTCCTGCACCAGGTTCACTTCCTGGTAGATGGTGGCTATGCCCCCTTGCTGGGCTTCGAGGGGAGAACGGAAATGCACCTCCTGCCCATCAAAGAGGATTCTTCCCCGGTCTTTGCGGTAGGCTCCGGTGAGGACTTTGAGGAGGGTTGATTTGCCTGCACCGTTCTGCCCGATCAGGGCGTGCACCTCTCCAGCACGCACCTGCAGGGACGCTTCACTGAGGGCGCGGGTGCCCGTGAATGTTTTGGTGATGCCTTCCATGCTGAGCAGCACGGCTTCCTGTTGGGTCACTGCATTCACCCCTTTCTGGGCACACACCCACCTGCCTTTCAGCAGGTGAGTGCATGGGTTGGGTGTTGGAGGAAAAAAGGTTCAGTACGCGTCTGCGAGGTACTTCTTGGCGTTGTTCTTGTCGTAGAACTTGTCGGGGTTGATGACCTTCAGAGGGATCTTCTTGCCCGCAGCAAAGTCTTTGAGGGTCTGGAAGGCTTTCACACCGAAGCGGGGATTGCATTCCACCGTTGCCCCGAGTTTCCCTTGCAGGATCAGGTTCAGGGCTTCTTTCTGCCCGTCGATGGACACGATGATCACGTCTTTGCCGGGTTTTCTGCCTGCAGCTTCCAGGGCAGTGATGGCCCCAATCGCCATTTCGTCGTTGTGGGCAAAAACGGCGGTCACTTCCGGGTGGGCCTGCAGCAGGGTTTCCATCACTTTGCGGCCCTCATCGCGGGTGAAGTTCCCGGTCTGGGCAGCAATCACCTGCATGCCAGGGAATTTTTTGATGTAGGTGTGAAAGCCGTTTTTGCGGTCGTTGGCCGGGGAGGAGCCAGTGCTTCCTTCGAGCTCGATGATCTTGGCGTTCTGTTTGGTCGCCTTGACCAGCCATTCTGCGGCCCGTTTGCCTTCCTCGACAAAGTCAGACCCGATGAAGGTGATGTAGTCCCGTCCTGCTTTGGCAATGGAGTCATCGACATTGCGGTCAATGATGATCACCGGGATGCCTGCTTTTTTGGCTTCGAGCACCACTGGAGCCAGGGGTTTTTCCTCTCTGGGTGAGATGAAGATGGCGTCCACCCGCTGGGCAATCAGGGACCTCACATCTGCCACCTGTTTGGCTGCAGAGCCGCCCGCGTTGGTTTCCACCAGGGTCCAGCCCAGGCGCTTGGCTTCATCCTGCATGCTCTTGCTGAAGGCCAGACGCCACGGGTTGTCCGATTCCGTCTGGGAGAAGCCAATGCGGTATTTGTCTTTGACGGCGAGTTTGGGGAGCTCCTGGGCCCCTGCAGTCACCAGAGAGGATGTGATCGCTAACACGGAAAAGCCCAGCACAAAAGACTTCATTTTCATAACAAGCTCCTTTGAAGCATGATTTCGATGCTGTCATTCGGACCTGCAAAGCCCTGAAAGACAACTCAGCCGCACATGATGTGAGCGTTCTCAAAATTGTGGGTACAGCCTTCGATAAATGCAGTAAAGCACGGATCACAATAATGTGTCAAGTCTGTTACAAAGAATCCCCTGTACTGGACACGAGACCAGGGGTGGGTCCGTTGATGACTTTGTCCATGCTGGAAGTCAAAATGCTGTATGCATGGAGGTCTAAATAAGGGATGAGCGCTCACATGCTGGATCAGGCTTTTGTCTGTTGAATGGGCTCGCAAAGACAGGACATCCTCAATGAAGGTTGATTTCACTGTTCAAAAAGGCCACCAGCGACTGGGGTTCTCACGCATGAGTCTCCTGGCCTCTTCACTGTCCAGTTTCAGAAGCCCTCCACAACCACATTCTGGGCATTCATCCACGTAACGTATGGGAAGTTCCACGTCGGCCAGAAGCCCAAAAACATCATATTCGCTGTACGTGAAGCGTTTCTCTTTCAGCCCTGAGACCTGCTTGCGAACCACCTCGGGTTCGACCTTTTTTTTGCAATGGCGGCAATACATGGGCATGATTCAGTTTACTGCTGGTGATGATCCTGTTTGAAGGTTCTTCCAGAGTGAAAAAGGGACCCTCGATCAGTTTCCAGGGTCCCAATCATTGGCAAAGTCAAACAGAGACAGGTCCAGTTGGTTTCTGTCATTCCCCGGACATCAGGTCCACAAAAATGTGGGCCAGTTCAGGATCAAAATGGCTCCCACTGGTGCGCAGGATCTCTGCCAGGGCCTCTGCTTTGCTCCACGCCCGCTTGTAGGGCCGCTCATCGGTGAGGGCGTCATACACGTCGATCAGGGCGAAAGCACGGGCAGCCAGGGGGATTTTGTCCCCTGCCAGGGCTCCGGGGTAACCGGTGCCATCCCAGCGCTCGTGGTGGTAAAGCACCACATCGAGGGTCAACTGCGGCAGGGTGGGGATGTTTTTCAGCAGCTCAAAACCGATCACGGTGTGACGCTTCATGATGGCCCACTCGTCTGCATCCAGCTTTGCGGGTTTGAGCAGAATGTGGTCCGGAATGGAGATCTTCCCGGTGTCGTGCAGGTAGGCCCCCCAGCGCAGGGCATCCAGTGCATCCCCATCGAATCCCAGCACACGCCCGAGGCGCTCGGAGAGTTGCACCACCCGGTCGGTGTGCCCTTTGGTTTCGTAATTGCGGTACTCCAGCATCACGCCCATGGCTTTCAGGGTCTCTTCACGGGAGGCCTGCAGGTCATGCAGGTGGGCGGTGCGCTGTTGTTCGATCAGGCGCTCGGTCTCGATGCGGGCCGTGACATCCCTGCTGTTGATCACCACACCATCAAGGTCGGCGTCAACATCAGAGAACATTCCTGAGGTTTCCAGCCACACCCAGTGCCCATCTTTGTGCCGGAAACGGTAGGTGGCCTGAACCATCTGTCCAGGGTTCATCAGGGCCTGCTGAAAAACCTGCACCATCGTGGCAAGGTCATCTGGATGCACGTCCTGAAAAGCACTTCGCTGGTTCAGGTCTTCAGGGCTGTACCCCAGAATCGACTCAATGGAGGGGCTGACAAATTGCATGTTTCCCTGCACATCCATG
Organism: Deinococcus cellulosilyticus NBRC 106333 = KACC 11606; assembly: GCF_007990775.1. Taxonomy (NCBI): domain Bacteria; kingdom Thermotogati; phylum Deinococcota; class Deinococci; order Deinococcales; family Deinococcaceae; genus Deinococcus; species Deinococcus cellulosilyticus. The sequence continues at coordinate 106,583 of NZ_BJXB01000007.1, forward strand.
ATGCCCACAATGTCATGGCTGTGCTCGGTGAGCTTGCGGTAACGCCTTTCCTGGCCTTCCAGCCTTGAATGCAGCATGGCGCGTTGCAGGGCTTCTGCACAGCGCAGGGCCATGTCCCTCAGGAATTGCCTTTCGGTTTCACTGAAAGCCTGATTGCCGTCATAAGACAGGGTGAGGGCACCCAGGGTCTGGCCTTCCACCTGAAGGGACAGCACGGCATGGCTGCTGGATTCTGCCCCTTCGATGTGCTGCATGTGGGGGTACTGGATGGCCCAGTCATCGGTGCTGAGAAAGAGGTCATGACCGTTGCGGATGGCGTCTCCTGCAGGTGTGGGTGCAGCCAGGGGGAAACGGCGCCAGGGTTTTTCCAGGTTCTCTGGATAACCCATGCTCCCCAGAATTTCGATCTGTCCTCTGGGCACATCTGTCCACATGACCGAGCCTGCTCTGGCGCCCATGGCCTCCATGCCCTGAATGAGCATCACCTGCACCACCTCTTCGGTGGTCTGCACTGAAGAAAGCGCATGGGTGAGTTGCAGCAGGGACCGGGTGCGCTGTTCCATCAGCACACGGTGGCTCACATCCCGCACGGTGAGCAGGATGCCCCGGATCTGGGGATCATTCAGCAGGTTGACGGTGGTGCCTTCAAACCACAACCATTTGCCTTCCCCATCCTGCACACGGAAGGGGGGCATGGGCATGGGAATTCCATGCAACTGTGGACGCAGGCCATATTGCTGGATCACCGTGTGGTCTTCAGGATGAACCATTTCAAGCACATTCATCTGGGTCAGGCCAGACCTGCCAGACCGTTGCAGGTGCTGTTCCACCACTGCATTGTGCTCCAGCAGACGGCCCTGCGCATCCATCAGCACGATGGCATCGGTGGTGTGGTGCATCAGGGCACGAAACAAGGACATCTGGTTGTGAATGGAAGCATCAGGCATGGTGACCTCTCCGGGCCTGAAACCCTTCCGGGTGGAATTGGTGCGGCAGGAGGCCCCTTGATGTCAGGATAGGGGATGGGCTGTCACGGCTTCCTGAAAACCTGTGTTAAGAAAGGCTCACAGCAAGATGAACAAAACACAAATGAAAAAGTCTGGCTTCTTCACCAGACTCTTTCATCACCTGTAAACGTTTTCGAACATCTCAAAGCAGGGTCTTCTACAGCTCCACCAGGTACAGCTGAACCCGACCACCCTGATCCGAGGCATACAGGATGCGCTTTCCATCCCAGCTGAACGTCGGATGGCAGTGGCTCTCCTGGGTGTGCCAGGAGGTGCCGTGTGAGAGCAGCACTTCCAGTTTTGCCTCCTCTGAAGCGATGTCGATCAGGACCAGGTGGTCCAGATCATCCCCGACCAGCAGGGTGTTGTCCGGGTTTGAATGGTAATGGTTGCAGTAAAAAGGCATGTCGATGCGGCGCACTTCCTGACCATCCGGGTGCATCAGGGCCACGAAAGGCCGCATGCTGTTCTCATTGATGGCGACATGCTGCGCCACCGCCTGCGTGCGGTCCGAGGTCACCGTCCCGTCGTGACCCGGTCCCCGGTTGTCCAGAAAGATCAGACCGTCCTGCGTCCAGAATTCATGCCCGATGGCATCATCAGCGTCCTGGCGGAAACAGGGCCTGACTTCACGGGACACAGCATCGAGCACCCAGACCCGCTGGTTCACCAGGTTCCAGGGGCCTTCATGGCAGTACATGGCCAGGGTGGGGTCCACGGGGCTGAACTGAAAATGCCCCACCCAGTGGGTGTCCTGCTTCACATCAAAGTGGCCTGAACCATCGATCTTCGCGAAGGTGATGCGTCCATCCTTGCTGCGGTAAAAACCGTCTTTGAAGCCCGAGTAGTTCGCCCCCACCCCCTTGATGACCTTCTCGTTGCGGCAGAACCCCACGTACCTGCGGTTGGCACTGATGGACGGGGCCAGCAGGCCATAATTTCCGTGCTCCTCGTACAGGGTGGTGATTTCTCCGGTGCGGGTGTCGAGCTTGCGCACTTTGTTTCCCGCCAGATACACCACCAGTTCACTGTCCGGGGTTTTGGTGACCCGGGTGACCGACTGCTCCTCGTCGGTCAGGCGCACGGTTTCTCCAGTCTCGTAATTCATGCGGTACAACTGGTAATGGGGATTTTCGTGCGGGGCAAGGTCATGACCAGAATCCCGATCTGAACGAAAGTAGATCTCCGGTTTGCTGGAATCAAAAGCATTTTCGGTGAAATAAAGGTGCACATTGTTGCCAGAGTCGGTCAGCTGACGGATGGTGCGCCCGGTGTCCGGGTCCTTGAATTCCCTCATGACCGTCCTTCCAGGGCATACAGGTGCACCTCGTCCAGCAGGTCCTTTCTGACCGGGGTGAACATGTCGAGCAGTTCGCCAGCCTCCAGGGCCAGCGCCTCGTGCTCGATGCCTCCCGGAATGTGCAGGCTGTCCCCTGTCCGCAGCTCATGCTTCTGGGAACCCAGCGTGAACACGAAGCGTCCAGAAAGCACCAGGGTCAGTTGCTCGTGGGGGTGGCTGTGGCGGTTGCCTTCAGCACCTGATTCAAAACGCACCTGCATGGCCATCATGTGGTCACCGAGGGCCACCAGTTTGCGGATCACGCCGGGTTCGGCGCTCTCCCAGTCTCCTCCAAGTTTCATTGTGGGCTCCTAGGGTGGGGAAAGAGGGGAAGTTGGTCTGCCGGGAGCAGGGGGCAGGGGGCCGGCGGCCCAGCGCGAAACGTGCCGCCACGTGAGCGCGTGGTGGGGCCAAGACAGACCCGAGAGCCGAGGACAGAAGGCAAAAGGCGGGCCGTCTTACTGCCCCGTCCAGAGGGAAAGCCCAAAGAAAAACCCATCACTGCACCTCCAGATGAAAGGCACCAAACAGGTCTTTCGGGGGAATGGCTCCTCTGAAAGCGAGCTTCCTGGCTGCCACCCGATGGGCGAATTGAATGGCTTCTGGAAGAGGGGTGCTTTGCAGAAAACGGGTCAGAAAAGCCCCGTTCCAGCAGTCCCCGGCTCCTGTGGTGTCCATGACCTGGTCCACGGGAAGTGCGGGGATGTGCCCTTCTGCTCCTGCATGGTGGTAGAAAGCCCCGTCCTCACCGCTTTTCAGCACCACGAAAGGATGCAGGGCAGAAAGGACGTCAAGGGCCTGATGCTGATTCTGGACGGATGGTTCCAGAAAGGTGAGGTCTGCCGGAAAACTGGGAAGCAGGAGGTCCACCATCGGCAGCACCTCCTCGAAAGCGGTCCTTGCTGCCTCTAATCCTCCCTGGCTTTCCCAGAGCCTGGGGCGAAAATTGGGGTCATAAACCACCTGCACCCCGAAAGACCTTGCCATTTTCACTGCTTCCAGCACGGTCTTTCGGGCACTTTCACTGATGGCCTGGGTGATTCCAGACACCAGCAGCATGCGTGCGGAGGCCAGATAAGAAGGGTCGAGATGCTCAGACTGGAGCTTGGAGGCAGCGCTCCCTGCGCGGCGGTAGGTGAATTCCCGTTCTCCACCTTCCAGCAAACTGATGAAGTAAATGCCGTTCTCACCGGGAACCAGGGGGGCATGTGTGGTATCGATGCCTTCTTCTTCCCAGGAGGCAATGAGCCCTGGGCCGAAAGGGTCATCCCCCACCCTGCTGACAAAACCGGTTCTGAGGCCCAGACGGCTTGCCGTGACCAGGGTGTTCAGCACATCTCCCCCAAAACTGCGCTTCAGAGTGGGGGTGGTTCCCAGAGGCTGGTCTGCGTGACACTCCACCATGCACTCCCCAATGCCGATCAGGTCCAGGGCTTTCATGCCAGACCTGCTGCCTGCAGGGCTTGACGGGTGGCGGCTGTGACCGCTGCAGCATCTCCGGTTTCCACAGCAACTTTCGGGAACAGGTTGGAGCCCAGTCCCACCGCCAGAGCCCCCACAGTGCGGTATTGCACGACATCTTCTGGTCCCACCCCACCCGTGACCATGCACTTCAGGTCAGGAAAAGGCCCGAGCAGGTCTTTGAGGTAACCGAGACCTCCACTTGATCCGATGGGAAAGAGTTTCACCACCTCCACCCCCAGGCGCATGGCCCGCTGGATTTCGGTCGGAGTGATGACCCCCGGAACATAAGGCACCCCATGCTCCAGGGCCACCTCCAGCACATCGGTTCCCAGGTGAGGGCTCACCAGAAACCGGGCTCCAGCGGAGGTGGCCTGCAACGCCTGCTCTGCGTCCATCACCGTGCCTGCCCCCAGCAGGAACCCCTGGGGCACCTGCTCACGAAGTTGCTGCAGGGCAGAAGCAGCATCTGGTGTGGTGAAGGTGACCTCGATGGCTTTCAGGCCCCCTTTTGCAGCTGCTAGGGTCGCATGAACTGCCCTGTCTGCAGAAGAGGCCCTGAGCACCCCCACCACCCCGGCCTGTTGCAGCAGGAGTGAAATGGACATGGGGTGATCAGCGACTGAGCCAGCCACCATCCACCACCAGCACATGACCGTTCACGTAATCTGCAGCACTCGAGGCCAGAAACACCGCCGCTCCACCCAGATCCGCAGGACTCCCCCACCTGCCCGCAGGAATCCGGTCCAGAATCGCCTTCGAGCGCTCCGGATCTGCCCTGAGGGCAGCGGTGTTGTTGGTCGCAATGTACCCGGGGGCAATGGCGTTCACATTGATGCCTTTTGAGCCCCACTCGTTGGCCAGGGCCTTGGTGATCCCGGCCACCGCATGCTTGGAGGCGGTGTAAGACGGAACCCGAATGCCCCCCTGAAAGGACAGCAAAGAAGCAATGCTGATGATCTTCCCGTAACCCCTCTGCAGCATGCCTGCCCCTGCTGCGCGGGTCATGCGCCAGGTGGCATTCAGGTTGATCTCAATCACCTCGTTCCAGTCATCCTCCCCGAACTTCTCGGCGTCCTCACGGCGAATGATTCCAGCGTTGTTCACCAGGATGTCGACTTTCCCGAGGTCCCGCTCCACATCACGCACCAGGTCCTGCATGCCCGACAGATCGAGTTTTGAGAGGTCACAGGAGATGGAAGCGAAATCCTGTCCAGCTTCTTTGACCTGTCTTGCCGTTTCCCCATCGGTGTTGCCGAAGGCCGTGATGGCGACATTGGCTCCTGCCTGCGCAAGTGCAACAGCGATGCCCTGACCGATGCCCACCGTGCCTCCGGTAACGAGGGCTGTTTTGCCTTCCAGCGAGAAAGGGTTTTTAAATTGGGTCTGCACGTGGGTCATGGGGTACCTCTTTTGGCCGAGGGCCGAGGGCCGAGAGCCGAGGGCGAAAAGCCATTGCTCAGGCCTTGCCGTGGGTTTGCTGACGGCTGATGGGTGATCGCTAACCGCTTCATACCATCCCCACGGTTTTCTGCACCCAGCCGACCTCGGGATCGAGTTTCACCCCTTGCACCCGGCCATCTCCAGCCAGGAACCACAGGTAGTAACTCTGGTAGCCGGGTGCGGAAGTGTAGGTGTGGTAGCCATGAGGGATGGAGAGCAGGGTGTCATCCCGCACCTGATACGTCTGGTCGTACCCCCGTTCCGGGCTGTAGTGGCGCGTCAAACCCCAGCCTTCAGGAGAAGACACCCGGAAGTAGTACATCTCCTCATGGAATTTCTCCGGGCCGTTTTCCTCTTCGTGCTTGTGGGGCGGGTAGGTGCTCCAGTTGCCAGAGGGGGTGATGGTCTCTCCCACCATCAGCTTGCTGGCCGGGCGGCCATCGGGCTTCACGAGGATTTCCCGGAAGTTTCTTTTGTAATTCAGGGTGCCCCAGGTTCCGGTGTTCACCTGATCAGGACGGATCTCGTAAGGGTCGGTGTCCAGATCACTGGGTGCAGATGGAAGGGCAACTTCTATGCGACTCAGGGCAGTGATGGTGTAGGGGCTGTGCCTGGGCAGGTACACGCTGTGGGGATTTCCAGCAAAAACATTGGGCCTTCCCCCAATGCCTGAAAAAGTGTGGTCTCCCACCTGCACGTCTGCTTTGCCTGACAGCATCACCAGCAGGATTTCACGGTCTGCGGTTTCCCCGCTGTAACTCTCACCAGGGTTCAGGGTGAGTTTGGCAAACCTCAGCAGCTCACAGGCCTGATCTTCCAGCGGATGGAAGCCTTCTTTTTTCTCGATGGTGTGGAAATACTGGGTCATTGGATTCCTTTCAGGTGGGGCGTTCAGGGTCTCTGGGTTTCTGGCCCTGGGCGAGGCATGTCTTGACCACAGGTGTCGACTGAATTTTCTTGCAAGGGGTGAGCCATCGGCCCACCCCTACTTGATAAATCCCGTCTTCTGCAGCACACTGCGGGCGTTTTGTTCGTACTGGTCAAATCCCACACCCCGCAGGCCATTCAGGAAGCTGGTCCAGTTGGCGTCATTGAGGGGGCGCTGGCCCAGCACGAACTGCACCATGCTCTCGGAAACGTAACGCTCAATGTCAGCCTGGTTGGGTGCAGACGGGACCGCAAGGTCTCCGGTGCGGTCAATCCAGGGGGATTTCCTTGCCACAGTCAGGAAATCGGAATACAGGTTGTAAGTTCTGCCATCTGCGGAGGTGATGGGACCGTAACGGCCTTTCAGTTCGGTGGTGTTGCCGTTCATGGCAAGCCAGCGCATCTGGGTGTACTGTCCGCGTTCGCTGGGGTTGTTGGTGGTGACGGTGGGGACGCCTTTCACCAGGTTATAGTGCACACCTTTCTTGCCCCAGGCCAGCTGGTTGTAACCCTCACCGGAGTTGGCCCATTCCAGGAACTTGGCGATGGCCGGGCCTTTTCCCTGGTCCAGGGCTTTTCTGGAGACTGCAAAGAGCCATCCTGCACTGGCGAAAGTGCCTGTGGCGTTCTTGCCTCCCGGACCTTTGGGGGCGAGGATGTAGCGCACTTCGGCCTTGGGGTTGTTGGCGTCGAAGTTGCGGTATCCAGCGAGCAGGCCCCCGACACTTTCGAAGAACATGCCGTATTTGCCCTGCTGCCAGCGGGTCCTGAGGTCGGAGCGTTTCATGGTGGCCCAGTCGGGGTCCATCACTTTCGCTTCCACCATCTTGCGGATGAATTCGGTTGCTTTGCGGTAGTTGGGGTCTTTCACGTTGGCCGCAAATTTGTTCCCGGCTTTGTAATTCCAGGTGCCTGCCACCCCGTAGGCCCCATAAACCCACTGGAAGTGGTTGCCAAGGCCCAGACCGGGCAGGATGCCTGCGGTGTCAAAATCAATCACACCACCAAAACCGTAGGTGTCCTTCTTGCCGTTGCCGTCCGGGTCACGTTCGGTGAAGGCTTTTGCCACCTCCAGGAACTCATCCAGGGTGGTGGGGGCTTTGAGCCCCAGTTTGTCCAGCCAGTCCTGCCGGATCAGGATGCCGTACTGGCGGCTGAGGTTCACGGGGTCCTGCAGGCCCATCACCTTGCCATTCACGGTGACCAGCACACTGCGTTTCTTGTCGCTGTAACGCGCCCTGGTGCGTTTGGGCATCAGGGAGAGGATCGATTCCACAGGGGCCAGCTGACCCTGCTCCTGCAGTTTGAAAAAGAGGCTGCGGTTGCGAATCTCGAACAGGTCGGGCAGGTCGTTGGCGGCAGCCAGAGAACCCAGTTTGTTGTCCCCATCCACCCCTGGAGGCAACATGGAAAAGGAAAGGTCGATGCCCAGCCGGTCCTTGACCATCTTGTAGGTGTCCCAGCTTGCGGTGGGTGCTGGCGCTTCGGGATTCGCCGCCACCAGCATCACCTCGATGGCGTTCCTGTTCTGGGCGAAGGCACTTGAAGCAACGAGGGCCAGCGAAATCAGTCCTAAAGTTCTTTTCATGACACGTCTCCTTATCAGGCTGTCTGCAGGGGCAGCAGCTGCTCTGGGTGGGTTTTTGGGGATTCTGGGGGTTTTTCACAGGGCGACCTGTGGCACGCCCCTAATCTGGCCTTCTGCCTTCTGCTTTTGGCTCTGGGCCCTCGGCCTTTATTCCTTCACCCCCCCGGTCAGCGTTCCCCTGGTGAAATACTTCTGAATCCAGGGGTAGATCAGCAGCATCGGGAGGGTGGTCAGGACCACTGCAGCCATCTTGAGCGCCTCGGGGTGGGAGGTGGTGTTCGAGGTGCTTTCGGCGTAATCAGCGCTGTTGAGCCCGGTGAGGATGTCGCGCAGGATCACGGGCAGGGGCATCATTTCGCGGTCCGAGAAGAACAGGATGGGATCAAAGAAGTTGTTCCAGCTGGTGACGGCGTAAAACAGTCCAATGGTGAGCAGGATGGGTTTGGAGAGGGGCATCACGATGTGCCACAAAATCTGCAGCTCTGAGGCCCCGTCGATCCGTGCGGCTTCTTCCAGGGAGTCTGGCAGGTTCTCGAAGAAGTTTTTCATCACGAAGAGGTTGTACACGCTGACTGCACCGTTCAGCAGCAAGGCCCAGTAGGAGTTGATCAGGCCCAGGTCGCGGATCACCAGGTAAAGCGGAATGAGGCCTGCGTTAAAGAGGAAGGTGAAGAGGATCAGGCCAGAGATGATCTTGCGTCCGGGGAGGTCCCGTCTGGAAAGGGGGTAGGCGGTCAGGACGGTGACGATCATGCTGACGAGCACCCCGCCCACCGTGATGATCACGCTGTTGAGCCCGGCCCTGAGCATGGCGGGTTGCTTGAGGAGTTCAATGTAGGCGCTGAAGGACCACTGGGTGGGAGGCAGAAACAGGCTGCTTTTTTCGCCCATCGGGGTGACGGACACCATCACCACGTAAACCAGGGGAATCAGGGTGACAATCAGCACGAACAGCAGGATGCCGTTGATCAGGCCGTCAAAGAGCAGGTCGTCGCGGGTGCGGGGTTTGCGGGAGGTCAGGGTGTCTTCCATGGGCTTACCTCAGTACAGTCCGCGCCCGCTGAATCGCTGGGCCATGCGGTTGGCGGTGAGAATGAGGGCGAGTCCGATCAGGCCTTTGAACAGGCCCACCGCTGTGGCCAGAGAGAACTGGAAGTTCTGGATGCCCTGGCGGTAGACCCAGGTGTCAATCACATCTGCCACCGAGTAGACAGGCAGGGAGTACAGCACGAAGATCTGTCCAAATCCGGCGTCCAGAATGTGCCCGAGGCGAAGCAGGGTCACCAGGATGATCACGTCCAGCATGCCGGGAATGGAGATGTGCCAGATGCGCTGCCAGCGGGTGGCTCCGTCCACTTCAGCGGCCTCGTAGAGGGTGGGGTTGATGGAAAGGAGCGCTGCGAGGTAGAGGATGGCCCCCCATCCGGTTTCCTTCCAGATGTCGGAAAGCACAATCACGCTGCGGAAGAACTCCGGTGAAGTGAGGAAGGGAATGGTGTCTCCACCAAGGGCGCCGATGGCCTGATTGACCAGACCTTCACTGGGAGACAGCAGGGCCAGCAGCACCCCGAACACGATCACCCAGGACAGGAAGTGTGGGAGGTAACTGACCGTCTGTGCCCCTCTGGCCAGCCATTTCAGCCTGGCTTCGTGAATGGCAATCGCCAGGATGATGGCAGGAGGAATGCCGAGCACCAGTTTGGCCACCGAAATGATCAGGGTGTTGGTCATGAGCTGGCTGAAGTAAAACGATTCGAAAAACTGAATGAAGTACTTGAAACCTGCCCAGGGACTGCCCTCCACCCCGAGGGTCGGGTTGAAGTCCTTGAAAGCAATCTGGGCATTCCACAGGGGCCAGTAGCGGAAAACCACGAAGTACAGCAAGCCTGGAATCAGCAGCACATACAGGGCCTGGTGCCGCATGAGGCGTTTGAGGGTGCTGGTTTTCGGCCTGGGCAGTGGGGTGTCCTGGGGGGGTTCGGCAGTCAGGTCAGGTTTCATCGTCTCTCTCCTGTGGGCGCAGTTGTCCCTGCTTTGCTGGGAGGCCCAGAAAGCACATGCAGATGGGGGTTCAATTCAGGCTTTGCGGGGTCCGGTGGACTCGCGGACCACCAGGCTGCTGGGGAATTCAATCAGGGTGTCTTTGTGGGATTCACCGTCAAGCATCTCGCAGATCAGGCGCACTGCGGTGCTGTTCATGTCTTCAATGGGGTGAGAGACGGTGGTGAGGGTGGGATGGATCTGGCTTGCGGCCAGCACATCGTCGAATCCGACCACGGAAATGTCGTCTGGAATGCGCAGCCCTCGGTCTTTGATGGCATCGATCACCCCGAATGCGGTGGCGTCACTGGCCGCAAAGATGGCGGTGGGGGGTAAAGCATGGTTCAGGAGGTCCTGTCCCGCCTCGAAACCTCTGCGCTGGGTGAAGTTGCCCTCTGCAATCAGGGTGGGATCGAGCAGGCCCCTGGCCCCGAGGGTGTCTTTGAAGGCGCGCAGGCGCTCCTGGGCCTGTGTGGATTCTTTTGCTCCGGTCACAAATCCGATCCGCTCATGACCGAGGGACAGCAGGTGCTCGACGGCAGCCCTGGCCCCGTGGTAATTGTCTGCGCACACGGTGGGCAGGTGGGTTTTTGCCCCGAAGTGGTTGATGAGCACCACCGGAATCTTGCTTTTTTCCAGCGAGACCAGAAAACTGGCGGAGTCGCTGGGGACCACGATCAAAAGCCCATCTGCGAGGCCACTTTGCAGCATGCCGATGCGTTCCTGTTCGCGTTTCTGGTCCCTGCTGGTGGTGAAGACCCCCACATCAAGCCCCACCCGGCTTGCTGCTTCTGCCGCTGCACGGGCCACATCGGTGAAATACGGACTAATGAGTTCAGGGACCACCATGCCGAGCAGGTTGGTGCGGCCACCACGCAGGCTGCGGGCGGCGTAATTCACGGTGTACCCGAGGTCTTTTGCGGCTTTCAGGACCCGTTCACGGGTTTCCTGGGAGATGCGCCCCGAGTTGTTGAGGGTCTTTGACACCGTGACTTTGGACACCCCGGCAAGGCGTGCGACGTCGGCAATGGTGACAGATGCTTGCTCCACTTGAGCTCCTTTGGCAAACGGCACGACCTGATCGGCTGGATCAGGGGAACCGTAAACCCAGTCTGATCTGCTGGATCATTTCGGGTGGATCTGGATTCTGGTTAATCGTTAACCCAATGTAGCACCGGATCTCTGGTTCGTCAAGAGAGGGTAACCGTTAACCCAAAGCCTGAATGGTTCTTTTTTGACCGATTTTTATGGATGGGTAACCGTTAACCCTTGCAGGGGTTGTGTCTTCTTGAAAAGGGCTGATCCCTGCTCAGGACCCCTCTGCGACACAACTTGTCGTTTCAGGGCTGTACAGTCAGAACATGGGCCATTCCGCACTCCCCAGAGCCAAAAGGCTGCAGAAAATTCTGGAACTCCTCCGCCTGAAACCCCGCACCTGCCAGGAACTCGCAGAACGCTTCAACAGAAGTGTGCGCTCGATTCAGCGGGACATCGAGGTCCTGAAAGACGATGGAGAGGGCATCGAGGACCTGCCAGGAGACCGGTACTTCATCCCCTCGTTGCCCTCCTCCCTCAGTGCAGTGGAGGCACTGGCAGTTTACGCAGCCGCCAGACTGCTGTACCACCACGCCCCGAATTCGAAACGCTCCTACCTGACGGCCATGGAAAAGGTTTCTGCCCTGCTTCCCGAGAACATCCGGGCACAGTACCTGAACAGCACCCCTCCCCTGCAGGACCCCCGTTTTTCTGAAGGGCTGCTCGAAGACGTATCAAGGGCCTGGAAAGAACGCAGGGTGCTGTCCTTCCAGTACTGTGCACCCAACAAGAAACCCGAAGAACGCAAACTGGAAGTGTGGTTTCTGGAGGTCAGTCGGGTGAATCTGGACATCTATGCGATGGGACGCGACCCGGACAAGGACAGTTTCCGCACCTTCAAACTTTCCAGAATGCAACACACCCGACTGCTGCAGGAGAACTACACCATCCCCCCGGATTTTGACCCCAGCAAGGTGCTGAACCACGCCTGGGGGGTGGTGGGCCTGAGTGGAGGGGGCCTCACCACCATCCACCTGAGGTTCAAACCGGAAGCAGCCTACCGCATCCGGGAAGGGGGCTACCCCTCTCTTCACATCGAACAGGAATTGCCCGATGGCGGCCTCGAAGTCTCCTTGCAGGTCGGTACGGACACCGACCGCTTCCCACTGGAACTCATCTCCTGGGTGCAAAGCTGGGGAAGCCGGGTGGAGGTCCTCTCCCCTGCCAACCTGAGAGAACGCTGGCTGAATGAGGCCAGAGAGGTGGCCCGCTTAACGAACGACCCTGTTTGACGCAAGGGTGTTTTAACCTCTGGGCAGGGCAAGTGTCAGTTCACAGTTCACAGTCCAAAGCCCTTCTCAGGCGTTCACAGACCTCAGGAATGGATCGGATCTGGATCAATTCAGGTCCTCTGTGATACCGCGTCAGAAAGGATCAACATGGCAGAGTTCTGGGCACACACTCCAACCAACACCACTCCACCCCATTTGCTGAGAGAGCACCTGAGGACCGTCACAGACCGCACCTTGCAACACGTCAGGCATTACCGGGTGCCACATGTGCAGGATTACGCCCGCATCATTGGGCTTTTGCATGACCTGGGGAAATACAAGCTGGAATTTCAGACTTTAAGGCTCAATTACGACCCTCGCACAGGCCAGAGAACCACCAACCCTGAAGGCAAAGTGGACCATTCCAGTCTGGGTGCCTTTGTGACCAGACACAACTACAAAGCAACGGATCAAGGTTTCAATGTGATGTCTCAGGTGATCGCTGCCCACCACGCAGGTTTGCACACCCTCAGCCATCTCGAAGGACGCATTCAGGAATGCAGCAGAGACAGAGAGGGGTTCACAGAAGCTTTCAAAAACGCCATTCACGAACTTCCAGAGATCAACCAGCTTCCCAGGCAAGTCCTGCCTGCCCCCTTCAAACGCCAGCTCAGCAATGAGTTTTTCACCCGCATGCTGCTGAGTGCACTGGTGGATGCCGACTTCATGGACACCGAGGCCCACTGCAGCCCCCAGAAATCCAGCCTGAGGACCCATCCACAGGCCAGCCTGGAGGTGCTGAATGCACGCCTGGAAGAACAGCAGCAACAGTTCCAGCCCAATTCCAGCGTCAATGTGCTCAGGCAGGAGATGTACCAGAAGGTGATCGCTCAGGCGAAACTGCCCACAGGGTTCTTCAGGCTCTCCATGCCCACTGGAGCAGGAAAAACCCGCACTTCACTGGCTTTCGCCCTGCAGCACGCCCTGCACCATGACCTCTCAAGGGTGATTTATGCGATTCCCTTCACCAGCATCATTGACCAGACTGCACAGGTCTTCAAAGACCTCCTGAATCAGGGCAATGAAGAAAACGTGCTGGAGCACCACAGTGCCCTGGACCCCAAAAACATAGATGCTCTGGACACCCGCAGCTGGATCAAGCTCACCAGTGAAAACTGGAATGCCCCTGTGGTCGTGACCACCACCGTGCAGCTTTTTGAGAGCCTGTTTGCAAACCGCACCAGCCAGCTTCGCAAACTGCACAACATCGCTGGATCGGTGCTGGTGCTGGACGAAGTGCAAACCCTCCCTGCAAAACTGCTGAAACCCATCATGGACACCCTGAGTGAACTGGTGTCCTGCTATCAGGTCACCGTGGTTTTCTGCACAGCCACCCAGCCTGCTTTTGATGCAGCAAGTGGTCTGAACTTCACCGAATTGCAGCAGGCCAGGGACCTGCTTCCAGACGCAGCAAAATACTTCGAGGCCTTAAAACGGGTGAAGTACCATCTGGACACCGAAACCCCAAAAAGCTGGGAAGACATTGCCGAAGAACTGAAAGAGCATCCTCAGGTCCTGTGCATTCTGAACACCAGACCCCAGTCCAGAGAACTTTTCGATGCCCTGCAGGACCCTCAGGCCATTCAACTCTCCACCTGGCTTTTTCCAAAACACCGCAAAATGCTTTTGAAACGCATCCGCAGGCAGCTGCAGAAAGGACTTCCCTGCAGGGTGATTTCCACACAGCTGATCGAATGCGGGGTGGATGTGGATTTCCCGGTGGTCTACCGGGCCCTTGGACCGCTCGATGCCCTGGTGCAGGCCGCTGGGCGCTGCAACCGGGAAGGCAAGATGGCAGATCTGGGGCAGGTGGTCATCTTCCGACCCGAGGTCCCCAACTACCCCAGAGATGAGTACTTCATCCGGGTGCAGGAAACCGAGAAACTCCTGAAACGCAGCATCGATCTGGACGACCCGCAGATTTTTCAGGCTTATTTCACCCAGGTGCACCGGAACGTCGAGCAGAAAAAAGACGAGCACGGCAAAACCATCCAGGATTACCGCCAGCAGTACGACTACCCGGCAGTGAAGCAGATGTTCAGGATGATCGATTCAGACATGGTGTCTGTGGTCATCACCCGCATGCATGCCAGAAAGCACACCGTGGAACTCAAACGACCCCAGGAACTGCTGAAAACCCTGGAACACGCAGAACACCCAGGCAAGGACCTCTGGCGCGAACTGCAGCAGTACACGGTCAGCATTTACGTGAATCAGGTCCCGAAGCTGCAAAGGCACCTCAGGCAGATCACCCGGACCGTCACAAACAGGGATGGCAGCAGCAAAACCATCGAAATGCAGCTTTATGAGTGGAGGGGCATTTACGACTTTCAGAAAGGACTGGTGGCCGAAGATGACTTGAGCCTGTTTGTGAATTAAACACAAAATTGAAGGTCTGGGATGGCTCCCAGACCCCACTTCAAAGCCCTGTTTTGACCCTCTTAATGTTTCAATCCTCAGCAGTTGGCTGGACTCCCATTGTAGCAAGAGAGCTGCGACACCTTAAGAGGGAGAATGCTGATGTTTGTTTTTACACCTTTAATGAATAGTAAGAATCAAAGAAAGGAGCCAGAATGTGTTGACCCTCAAAGTGTGGGCAGAACACGCATGTTTCACGCGCCCGGAAAACAAGGTGGAGCGTGTCACTTACGACGTGATGACCCCGAGTGCCGCCCGTGGGGTGCTCGAAGCCATTTTCTGGAAGCCCCAGATCCGATGGAAGGTGCGGGAAATCTGGGTGCTGAAACCCATCAGGCATCACTCGATCCTCAGGAATGAGGTGAACAGCACAGCCTCTGCCAGCAGTGCCAGAAAATGGGTGCAATCTGGAGGGGGGTACTTCGCAGAGGAGGACCGCGCCCAGCGTCACGCTCTGATCCTCAGGGATGTGGAGTACATCATTCACGCGGATCTTGAACTTCTTCCCCATGCCACCGATCCCATTCAGAAGTACCTGGAGATGTTCAGGAGGAGGGCAGAGAAAGGGCAGGCCCACCATCAGCCTTATCTGGGGAACCGGGAATTCACAGCGTCCTTCTCCCCCATTGAGGGGCACGAAAAGCCCATCGATGTGACCGACGATCTGGGGAGAATGCTGTTTGACGTGCAGTACAGCCAGAGCAGCAAGGGAAAAATCAAATTCATGCAGCACGACGCGCAGGGGAGCAGGGTTGCTTCTGGCGTTGCCACCCCCAGGTTCTTTCAGGCCCGTCTGGAAAAAGGCATCCTGCACGTCCCACAAGAGCTTTATGGAGGTGCGTGATGCTGCTCGCTGAACTCGTGAAGCTCTCGGAACGCATGGAGCAGGAAAAGGCCACCCTGGAAGATGCCCAGACGGTACCCTCTGGATACCAGATGCAGGCCATCAAAGCTTTTATTTCTCTTGATCTGGATGGGAATTTTATTGAAGTGAATTTCACTTCAGGGCAGAAAGGCAAGAAGGATCTGGGTCAATCATATGCGGTACCACATGTGATGAGGTCTTCCGGGACCAGGGCAAAACTGCTGAGCGACAATGGAGAATATGTCCTCGGGTATCCCAAAAAAGAGGGAGATCCGAAGGTGGTAGAGCGGCATCAGGCTTTTGTGCAGACCCTGCAGGCCTGCTTTGAGGCCACCCAGAATCCACATGTGGAAGCCATCCTGAAGTACCTCAGGGCTTTCTCTCTGGAAGACCTGAAACCCCATCTGACAGATGCCTACCTGCCCGACATGAATGTGAGTTTCGAGGTGGGCGGCATCCGGCCCTTTGAACTGCCTGAAATCCAGCAGTTCTGGAAAACCAGGGTGATGGGTGGAAGCACTGACACTCCAGATGCTCATGATGACCCTTCTGGTCTGCAGTCCCTGATTTCAGGGAAAACAGGCACCATCATGGAGCGGGAACCCGTCAAGATCAAAGGGATTCCTGATGGACAGACCAGTGGCATGAATTTCATCTCAGCCAACGCTGGAGCTTTTGAGTCCTATGGTCTTGAGGCCTCCCAGATTGCTCCTGTGCTGGTGCAGGAAGCCGAACAATACGCCAATGCCCTGAATGCCCTGCTCAAAGACCCGAACACCTGCCTCAGGCTCGGAGGCATGGTTTACGTGTTCTGGACCAGAGAAGGCACCACACCTCCTGTGGGCCTGATGCTCAGTCAGCCGTCAGATGCACTGGGAGAGGGTTTTTTTGATGCCTTCCTGACCGAAGATGTGACCTTCAAAGCCACCAGTCGCCCTGAGCAGATTCGGGATGCCCTGAAAGGCGTGTTCTCAGACGGCCAGAAAAACCTGGATCTGGAAAAGACCGATTTTTTCGCGGTGGGCCTCTCCGCCAGTGGGTCCAGGGTGGTGGTCCGGCACCACATCAAGACCTCGGTGGCTGCATTGCTGGGCACCCTCGGATATTACTACGCTGCCCAGCATGTGGTTTCTGGCTGGTCCGGTCAGGGAGAAATACACGGAATTTACAGCCTGATTGCCAGCATGTACCGGGATGCCCGCAAGGAAATGACCCGCTTTGATGCAGACCACCTTTTGGCTTTTGCCTTCAGCAAAGAACCTCTGCCCTACACCTTCCTGCAAAGGGCCGTACAGCGGAACCGGGCTGAGAAGCGCGTCACCCACCCCAGAGCGGCACTGCTGAAAACCACCTTGATTTCCAGAGGGAGACTGAACATGGGAGAACTTGAACAGCTGGACACCACTTTCGCAGACCCCGCCTACCACCTTGGGCGACTGCTCGCCGTGCTGGATGACATTCAGGGGGCCGTCATGCGGGCCAATGCCACCCTGGTGGACCGTTATTACGGCTCCCTCAGCACCACACCTGCCAGCGTGCTCGGCAGGCTCCTGCAAGGCACGCAGCACCACCTGGCCCGGCTCAGGAAGGACAAACCCGGCGTGTACAACCTCAAACAGCGCCAACTCGAAGAAGTGCTGCAGCACCTGAAACCCGGCACCATTCCCAGGGTGATGACCCTGGAAGGACAGTCCCTGTTTGGTCTGGGGTATTACCACCAGAAAGCCCAGATCAGTCAGGCCATTCAGGAAAAATCAGCCCAGAAGAAAGCCCAGAACCCCCAGAATCCCCTCTTCGATGAAAAGGAGTCCAACGATGAGTGACAGACCCTACACCAACGCTGCTGTTCGCCATGAGTTCGTGCTGGTTTTCGACGTGCAAAATGGGAACCCCAACGGCGACCCGGACGCCGGGAATCTTCCCCGCATCGATCCAGAGACTGGACGGGGCATTGTCACCGATGTGGCCCTGAAGCGCAAAGTGCGCAACTACATCGACGCCCTCAAAGGAAACGAGGAGCGCTACAAGATTTACGTGCAGCAAGGGGCCATCCTCAACGAGCGCAACATGCGGGCCTACAAGGAACTGGGGAAAGATCCCAAAAAGGCCACAGGGAAGGACATCTCAGACACCCGCAGGTGGATGTGTGACAACTTTTATGACATTCGCACGTTCGGGGCCGTGATGAGCACCGAAATCAACTGTGGTCAGGTGCGCGGACCCATCCAGCTCACTTTTGCACAATCCGTGGACCCGATTCTGGGCATGGACATCCCGATCACCCGTGTGGCCCTCACCAACCCTGGCAAGAACACCGAACAGGTGGAAGGGAGTGAAAGTCAGGCCACCCACGGGACCATGGGCCGCAAAGCTTACGTCCCATATGGACTGTATGTCGCCAAAGGTTTCTTTGTGCCCAGCTTTGCCACAGACACCAAATTCAACGATGAAGACCTTGAAGTGTTCTGGCAGGCCCTGATCAACATGTGGGACCTGGACCGCAGTGCCTCACGCGGGATGACCAGTTGCAGGGGTCTTTACGTGTTCAGCCATGACAGTGCCCTCGGGAATGCCCCTGCCCACAAACTGCTGGACCGCATCCAGATCAGGCGGCAAGACGGCACCGAAGCTGCACGCAGTTACAACGACTATCAGGTGGATGTGCAAGGTGAAGGGCTGCCCAATGGTGTGACCCTGACTGTGCTGACCGAGGGATGAGGGCATGCAGGTGGTGTCCCTGTCGGCCCTGCAGCATTATCTGTTCTGCCCCAGGCAGTGCGCCCTGATCCACGTGGAACAGGTGTGGGAAGACAACCTGTACACCGAAAGGGGCAACAGACAGCATCAGAAAGTGGATGTTCCCCGCAGTGAGAAACGGCCAGGGGTGCGGCAGGAATACGCCATGCCCCTGTGGAGTGAAAGCCTGCAGCTCTCCGGGAAAGGGGACCTGATCGAATTCCTGAAAGACGGCACCCCTTACCCCGTGGAGCACAAAGTGGGCCGCAAACTCAAGTTGGCTGATCAGATCCAGCTCTGCGCCCAGGCCCTGTGCCTTGAAGACATGTTCCAGCGCCCTGTTCCCAGCGGGGCGCTTTTCTACCACAGCATCAGGACCAGAAAAGAGGTGGAATTCACCCCGGAACTCCGGCAACTCACCCTGGACACCATTGACCAGACCCGCAACCTGCTGGAAAACCTCCTGCTTCCCAGAGCCCAGTACGATGAGCGCTGCACCCACTGCTCTCTGATCGACCTGTGCCTCCCGGAAGCCCACCAGGTCTTTGAACCGGAGGACCCATGCAAACCCTCCTGAACACCCTCTACATCCAGACACAAGGCACTTACCTGAATCTGGACCACGAAACCATCAAAATCCAGCTGGAAGGACAGACCCGACAGCACGTTCCCCTGCACCACATTTCGGGGGTGTGCGTGTTCGGGAATGTGAGCATCAGCCCGTTTCTGATTCACAAGTGCGCCAGGGAAGGCAAAACCATCACCTGGCTCACCGAAACCGGGCGTTTTCAGGCCCGCACAGAAGGCCCCATCAGCGGGAATGTGCTGCTCAGGCAGGCGCAACATCTGGCCCTCAGCAACCCGGAGCAGACCCACCGAATTGCCCTGCAATTCGTGCTCGGGAAACTGCAGAATTCCAGGGCTGTCCTGCAAAGGCACAAACGCGATTACCCTGACTCGGAACTTGAAGCACCCATTCAGTCCCTCCAGAGCAGCATCCGCAGCCTGCAAAACTGCAGCCATCTGGACACCCTGAGGGGCATTGAAGGAAACGCAGGTGCAGACTACTTCTCGGTCTTCCCTGTGCTCATTCGCAACGGGCAATTTCATTTCACAGACCGCAACAAACGCCCACCCCGCGACGCCACCAACGCCCTCCTGTCCTTCATTTACGCCCTCCTCACAAGTGACTGCAGCTCAGCCATTCAGGCTGTTGGTATGGACCCCCAACTGGGCTATTTGCATGTGCTTAGACCCGGCAGGCCCGCACTGGCCCTTGACCTGATGGAAGAATTCCGCAGCTGGTTCGCGGACCGACTGGCCCTCAGCCTGATCAACCGCCAGCAAATTCAGCCCCAGCATTTCGAAGAACGGCCCGGAGGTGCAGTCCTGCTGAACGACACAGGCCGCAAAGAAGTCCTGATGGCCTACCAGAAACGCAAGCAGGAATCCCTGCTGCACCCTCTCTTCAAAAACCCCATCCCCATCGGACTGATTTTTCACGTGCAGGCCAGGCTCCTCGCGCGGCACCTGCGTGGAGATCTGGACCTGTATCCTCCATACAGGTGGAAATGACATGGATGTGCTCATCACCTACGATGTCAACACCCAGACCCGTGAAGGCCGCAGACGCCTCCGCAAGATCGCCACCGCATGCCAGAATTACGGCCAGCGGGTGCAGCTCAGTGTCTTCGAATGCACCATCAACCAGATGCAGCTCGAAACCCTGGAAGCAAAACTGCTTGGCATCATGGATGTTGAGCAAGACAGCCTCAGGATTTACGTCCTCAAAACAGGACGCGAGAAAGCCCTGAAGGTTTACGGACTGGACCACTATGTGGACTTCCAGGACCCCCTGATTCTGTAAGTGCGAACCACAGGCACACGGTAAAATGCAGGGGTGTTCGCACAGAGCAAAAAGCTGCTCGGGTTGTTTGAAAACCAGATCGCAAAGCACAAAAACAGGCTCCAGGGAGGTCTTGCAAAGCAGGTTCGCGCAAAGCATAATAGAAATGCCGTGCAGGACATTAAAATTCTGATCGCGGTTTCTCCCAGATTCCTGTCTGGGAGCGGATTGAAACTTCAGGTTTTGCAGCACAACGGTGCTCTGGGTCTTGTTTCTCCCAGATTCCTGTCTGGGAGCGGATTGAAACGGTTTGTTGTCCATGCCACCCAGACCCATTTGTTTGTTTCTCCCAGATTCCTGTCTGGGAGCGGATTGAAACTGGTGTCCACCCGTGACGCCGTGTACGACCCGAACGTTTCTCCCAGATTCCTGTCTGGGAGCGGATTGAAACCAGCACTCTGGGCGTCTTGCAGGAGGCGCAATTGCTCCGTTTCTCCCAGATTCCTGTCTGGGAGCGGATTGAAACATCACTGGAATCCAGCAAGCCCTGCAGTGCTCCCTGTTTCTCCCAGATTCCTGTCTGGGAGCGGATTGAAACAGCGCTTGCGCTTGCCGTCTAAGCCCTTGTGATGAGTTTCTCCCAGATTCCTGTCTGGGAGCGGATTGAAACTCCAGAGCCCAGAGCATGGAGCGCCTGTCCGGTGCGTTTCTCCCAGATTCCTGTCTGGGAGCGGATTGAAACTCACGGTAGATCAGGCTGTTGTTGGTCAGGACGGCGTTTCTCCCAGATTCCTGTCTGGGAGCGGATTGAAACACGGCATCGGTGTACCGAAAAAACACCCCATCCGTTTCTCCCAGATTCCTGTCTGGGAGCGGATTGAAACATCTGGTGCCGCCTGCCTCACCCGGAGGACGACTGGTTTCTCCCAGATTCCTGTCTGGGAGCGGATTGAAACCCGATCCACCGCACATCCCGGAAAACCTCCCATGGGGGTTTCTCCCAGATTCCTGTCTGGGAGCGGATTGAAACGGAATGTTTGCCGAATCTGTCATATCTGAATTGTACGTTTCTCCCAGATTCCTGTCTGGGAGCGGATTGAAACAAATGAAAATTGCGAAGAGTCCTGAAAAGAATGCACCGTTTCTCCCAGATTCCTGTCTGGGAGCGGATTGAAACAAGTGCTCCTGCCATGTTTCACCTCCTTTTGGTGGTTTCTCCCAGATTCCTGTCTGGGAGCGGATTGAAACAGGGTGTTGTTGAACACCTTCACGGCAATGTCGGCCGTTTCTCCCAGATTCCTGTCTGGGAGCGGATTGAAACAAAAACTCCACCACTTGGACTGGGGCAGGGAAGTACGTTTCTCCCAGATTCCTGTCTGGGAGCGGATTGAAACGAGGACTGGGACGCCGCCAAGACTGGCGTGAAGCACGTTTCTCCCAGATTCCTGTCTGGGAGCGGATTGAAACACGCAGGACGTGATCGATCTGGAGCGGGCCTCGGATGGTTTCTCCCAGATTCCTGTCTGGGAGCGGATTGAAACGAGTAGGTCGCGCCGACCCCGGTCCCGAGCCGGACCGTTTCTCCCAGATTCCTGTCTGGGAGCGGATTGAAACGGTTGGCCTGCACGTGAAGTGGATGTGATCACCCCTGTTTCTCCCAGATTCCTGTCTGGGAGCGGATTGAAACTTCCACAACCTCGGGGTCTGCCACCACAGTGGGATGTTTCTCCCAGATTCCTGTCTGGGAGCGGATTGAAACCAATGTGTAAGCAGTCCAGCCAGAGTGTTTGGCGGTTTCTCCCAGATTCCTGTCTGGGAGCGGATTGAAACCTTTGTGGCCTGGGCAGAACTCAGTGTGCTGAAGTTTCTCCCAGATTCCTGTCTGGGAGCGGATTGAAACACCGTGCAGGTGGACGTTTACGCCCTTGAGGACCCCATGTTTCTCCCAGATTCCTGTCTGGGAGCGGATTGAAACCTTTCAATCTGTTCAAGTGTGCCATCACGAGGCTCGTTTCTCCCAGATTCCTGTCTGGGAGCGGATTGAAACATCGGGGCGTACCACACCACCCTGAAAGGCATCCTGGTTTCTCCCAGATTCCTATCTGGGAGCGGATTGAAACCTGCAGACCGGGCCCCCAAAATCCAGCAGGTCAAGAAGTTTCTCCCAGATTCCTGTCTGGGAGCGGATTGAAACAACATCTGGGAGGATCAGACCTCTGGGCTCCCACATCGTTTCTCCCAGATTCCTGTCTGGGAGCGGATTGAAACCTGGCGTATGCCTGAGCATGGTGAGTCCTTCCGGTGGTTTCTCCAAGATTCCTGTCGGGGAGTGGATTGAAACGACGCTCTGGCTGCCGATGTGGCCGATCTGGGTGGTTTCTCCCAGATTCCTGTCTGGGAGCGGACTGAAATATCGGGGACCACCAGCAGATGCCTCCGGTGGAAGGATTCTCTCAGTTTCTTACATGAAAAAGCTGATTTTGCGAGCGAGCCCGAGGCACTTGCTGAAATCATAAAAATGCAGTCCAGACCACTTCCCAGCGTGAAGATTCTGAGTCCTGCCCAGCGCACCCTTGAATGCAGGTTCATGGTTTCACATATCTTACCGTTCTGAAAAAACTCGCCCTTTACACTCTGCCCATGAAAGCACTGGGGATTTTTTTCTTGTTCAGCACAGCATCAGCAGCACCACAGCTGGTGACTTTGACGGGCATCCAGCATGAGTACCAGGGATACAACAATTGCGGCCCCACCACCCTGGGCATGTACCTGTCCTACTGGGGCAGTCCTCTGAGGCAACAGAACATCGCTCCGATCCTCAAACCCAACACACAGGACAAAAACGTCAGTCCGCAGCAGATCGTGAAGTACGTGCAGTCCAAAGGCTTCAAGGTGCATCACGGTCTGGCAGGCAACAGTGGAACCCTCAAACAACTGCTGGCAGCCAGAATTCCCGTGATGGTCGAAACCTGGATGGAAGACCCCACAGAGGGCGGAATGGGCCATTACCGATTGCTGGTGGGCTACAACGACAAAGCGGGGCACTTTCTGGCCCACGATTCCTACCTGGGTCCCAACCTGAAGCTGCCGTACCGCCAGTTTGACCAGCGCTGGCAGGTGTTCAACCGCACCTTTCTGGTGGTCTACCCCAGAAGTCAGGCGAAGAAAATCGAGACCTTGCTGTCCTGGCGCACCTCCAGCATCAGGACCAGGAAGCATGCCCTGAAAGTCGCCCTGACAGAAACACGCAGCACTCCAGGCAACCCTTACGCCTGGTTCAATCTGGGCAGCACCCTCACCCGCCTGAACAGCCCCATTTCTGCCCTCAAAGCATTCAGGAAAGCGGAGAAACTGGGACTGCCGGAACGCATGCTCTGGTACCAGTTTGAACCCTTCCAGGCGTACAGCCAGCAAAAACAGCCCCAGAAGGTTCTGCAACTGGCCCGTCAGGTGCTCAGGAAAGCCCCGGACCATGAAGAGGCCCTGTACTGGCGGGGACAGGCGCATCTGCAACTGAACCAGAAATCAGCAGCAAAACAGAGTTTCAGGCAGGCCCTCAAATTCCGTCCCACTTTTGGCCGGGCTCAGGAAGCCCTGAAAGGAACGGAGGGATGAAGCTCAGGCCAGGTCAGGTCCACCTGGGCTTGTGTATGCAATGATTCAGACACACGAGAACTTCGGATCAGGGATGGGGTTGGGGTTCAGGCCTCCTGTACAGTGGAAAAATGCTCAGACTGTCCCTGCCTTCCAGTTTCGGGGTGGCCACCTATCCCCCCGGAGCGACCTTCGGCCCGAGGCACCTGCAGGATTTTGAATTCGTGTGGGTGCTTGAGGGCCATGCCCGGTATGTTGCAGATGGGTTGGAACACCCTCTGCCTGCAGGAAGCCTGCTGCTCTGCAGGCCATGCAACACGGATTTTTTCAGCTGGGACCCCATGCACCACACCCGGCACGCTTACTTCCATTTTCAGGTGCACCAGACCCCCGACCACTGGCCTGTCATGGAGTATTGGCCTGTGGTGCGTTTGCTGGACGGCTCCAGTGTGCTCTCTCCCCTGTTTGAGCACCTGCTGGCCTGCGCGGAGACTGCCCCTGCAGAGCACCTTGAGCACCTCGTCAGCCTGATGCTGACGGCTTTTGTGGATGGGCACACTGCCACCAGGCGTTCACAGGAGCAGTGGCCCCGCACGCTGGAGCAGGTGATGCGGCACGTTCAAGTGACACTGGACACGGATTCCAGGCATGCTTTCTCGCTGGAGGAATTGTCTGGTGTGGTGTCGGTGACCCCGGAATACCTGTGCCGCCTGTTCAAAAAACACACAGGCCATGCCCCTCTGGAGTGGGTGCGCCTGCTCAGGCTGGACCGTGCCCTTTCGCTGGTCACCCGCACCAACTACACCTTCGGTGAGATCAGTGACCTGATGGGGTTCGCGAGTCCCTTTCATTTTTCACGGCGGTTCAAACTGGCATATGGCCTCTCTCCCCGCGAGGTGAGGGAAAATGCCCGTGCAGGAAGACCTGTCCCTGCTTCACGTCTGGTGCTGGTGAAGCACTGAGGTCAATTTCAGGCATGTTTTCCGAAATCCGGGACATTCCTCCCGGATTGAAAAAGGGTCACAATGCGTTCATCCAACTTGTTGCACGCAGGAGGCCCCAATGACTGTGACCCTCACACCCACCCACCAGAAATACACCGTTTCTGTCGATGAATTTCGCACCTTCCGGGAACAGGGCTTCCTGGTGTTGAAAGGCCTGCTTTCCGAAGAAGAAGTCCTGGAACTGAGGCAGCACACCGAAGATTTGATGCAGGGCAAGCTTCCAGAGCAAACAGGCCAGGCAGCCAACTGGACCCCTGGCATGGAGACCGGGACCACCGAACAGACCCTGGCTGCCCCTCCAGAACACCTCTCCCCAGAGGAAAAAGCGGCGTTTTTTCTGCGCATCCACATGCTGCACCGAAAGCTCTCCCTGCACGAGCGTTACCTGCTGCACCCTCGCGTGCTCGATGTCCTTGAAGCATTGATCGGTCCAGATGTGCTGGCCCTGCAGAGCATGCTGTTTATCAAGGGACCGGGCAAACCCGGTCAGGGGTGGCACCAGGACAGCTATTACATCCCCACCGAGCCCGACACCCTGTGCGGGGCCTGGATCGCCATTGACGACGTGGACGAATACAACGGCGCAATGTGGTTTGCAAAGGGAAGCCAGCAGGAGCCCATTTATCCTCCGGTGTCCGGTCAGTATGGATTCGGGCAGCACAACCTGCAAGGCACCGTGGAAGTCGCAGGTGTGAGCAATCCCAATGACGAGGAAAACGACCTGTCGCGCATTGCGGACCGTTACGATCAGCTTCTGGTGTCTGCAAAGGCCGGGGATGTGGTGTTCTTCGGGGGGCACGTGCTGCACCGCAGCAAGAAGAACATGACCCTGGACCGCTTCCGCCGCTCTTTTGTGGGCCATTACTGCAATGCCAGATCCTTCACCCAGTGGGGCGAAGATGAGACGGTGGGCCTCAAAGACCCCACCACGGGCATGACCAACAGTTCCCACATCCTGGCCCGGGGGGACACCCACCTGCCTTTTGCAAAACCCCGTTTTGGCACCCCCTGTGCAGCCCTCCTGAGCCCTGAAGAGCGCAAATCTGCGTCTGGAACCAGCACCCGCATGATGGGTGACATGGACGGCGGCATGATGGGTGAGATGCCCATCGACCCGAACCTGAGGGACGACGATTGATGCACCTCAAAACCTACCGCCATTTGTGGGGGGTCACAGACCCCCTTCCTGAAGCTTTTGCCCATTTTGCAGCACAGGGATACAGCGGAATTGAGGTCTTCCCGAAAATGATCGGGGATCTGAACCTGCTGCGAAACCTTGTGGACCAGCACCATTTCGAGGTGATTGTGCAGGTGCTCACCGGAGTGGGGGCCACAGTCCCAACACCAGAAGCCCACCTTGAAGCGTTGAAAGCACAGGTGCGTGACAGTCTCTTTTTCCATCCTGTGCTGTTCAATGTGCAGGGTGGACTCGACTGCTGGTCTGAAAGCGAACAGGACCGTTTTTATGAAGCGGCTCTTGAATTTGCAGCAACCCTCGACGTTCCTGTGGTCTTCGAGACCCACAGAGGTCAGCCCACCTTTACCCCCTGGACCACTGCCCGGATTTTGCGGACGTTCCCGGATCTGCGCCTCACCTGCGATTTCAGCCACTGGGTGAATGTCTGCGAGAGGCTTCTGGAGGATCAGGAAGACCACATCCGGCTTGCTGCCCGGCACTGCATTCACATCCATGCCCGGGTGGGATATGAAGAAGGGCCTCAGGTCACCGATCCCCGTGCCCCTGACTGGGAAAGGCACCTGCTGGCCCATGAACGCTGGTGGAACTGGGTCTGGGATGCCAGACGGGAACAGGGGGCAAAGTGGGTCACCCTCACCCCGGAATTTGGCCCGCCCAACCACCAGCACACGCTGCCTTACTCTCAGGAACCCGTGGGAGACCTTCAGGAGATGTGCGACTGGATGGCCCACAGGCAAAGGGAACGCCTGAGTGCTCTGCTGCAAAGCAAGTGAGTGATCTGCAAAACATCAAACCTGAAGTGTCTCCAAAAACTGCGGGGGCACTGAAAAAGCACGCTGTTGAGCGGTCGGCAGCCCGGCATCACGCTGAGTCTGGTCTGCGCGCTCTCCTGAACAGGTGAACGCTCTGTTGACCGTGGAAGGATAAACTGGCTTTTGAACAAAGATTGTGCACAATAGACTCTGGTGCACCCCTCTTTTCAAAGCGGTTTGATGGACTTCCAGGTCTCCCTCCACCCCTCCAGATGCGACCCTCCTCTTTCAGGTGAAAAATGAAAACTTATGGCATTGCCCTCCTGACCGTCCTTCTTGCCTCCTGCAGCAGCACACGACCTCCTTCACCCACACCCACAAAACCGACCACTGCCCTGCCACAGCTGCTCGAAATTCAGGTGGAAGGCATTGGCACAGCAAAAATGAGCAGCAGTGCCCGCATCCTTGCACCCCAGAACACCCTTGCCCGACAGGCCCTGGTGCCCGTACAGGGTCGCCTGCAATTCAAAGCCCTGGGAGCCAGCAGTTTTGACATTGAAGCCACCGGAAAGCGTTACATCAGTGCGGTGTATCAGGTGACCAACAACACAGGTCATGACCTGAACAACCTGAGTTTTGTGGGGGTCAACCTGGACGACACCGACGGAGACAGCAGCAACAATGCCATGCAACCCACTGCAGGAAACACCGCTTTTGCAAAACTGAAGTTTTTCAATGGATCAGATGCCTCCAGCAAAGCAGATCTGCTTTCTCCCGGTCCTCTTTACAGCTATGACATCCCCAGCAATCAGGCAGTGCTGAATCCCGCTGGACCCACCTTCAATCCTGCGGTGGACACCAGCAAGTTGATTCCAGAGACTCCAACTGGCCTGAGCATGAATGTGCTGAATTTCGGCTGGACCCTGGAGGGGAATTTTCCTGCTGGAACCTCCAGAAATGTCACTTTCTCCATGAGCTTCGATCTTGCAGAAGACCCCCACGATGACCCGTACAGTTTCTCCCTGATGGCGGCTTTCGCAGAGGAACCCGTCGATCCTTTCAACATCACCCTGGATTTTTCCGGCGACACGGTCCTGACCGATGCCCAGAAAGCCACCATTCGGCAGGCTGCAGACCGCTGGGAACAGGTGATCACCCACGGACTCAATGACGTTCAGGATGGGGAAACCCTCATCGACGATCTGGTGATCTCAGTGAGGGCCTATCCTTTTTCCAGCCCCGGATTCCTGGCGCAGGCTGGAGCAACCCACAACCGGGCAAGCAACATGTTGCCTTTCCGGGGCATCCTTGAAATCAACCAGCTGAACCTGGAAAAAATGATGACCCAGAACACCCTCAAAAACGTGGTTCTGCACGAGATGGGACATGTGCTGGGGTTCAACACCGACTGGAACAGCCCATTTGTCGCAAAGATGACCTACAACTGGTCCTGGTGTGGGGGCGCAACCAGCATCGTCTTCAATGGGGTCAGGGCCATGCAGGAATATCAGGCTCTGGGAGGATCAGGAGGGGTGCCTGTTCAGCAGGATGGTCGCCCGGGCACCTGCGCCCACTGGCAGGAATCCAGCCTCGGGGATGACATCATGACCACTTTCCTGACGGGCTCCGGTCCCCTGAGCCGCATCACCGTTGCCACCCTCGGGGACATCGGTTACCGGGTGAATGTGGCCGCAGGTGATCCACTGACCCTGCCCGGCACTGGCCTGCTTGCCCCAACCCAGCAGGAAAAGGGGCTGGAGTTCAAAGAGCACATCATCAAAGGCATTGTGGTTCCAGGAACCTGATGAGCAACAGTAGAGGCCAGTTCTCTTCACTCTGGCCTCTTTTCACCTTTCATGGGTGTGGAGGGATGGAAGGTGTGCCCTGAAGGCCTTCGATGAGACCCAGCAAATAGGTGGTGCCCAGCGCCCGGTCATACAGGCCATACCCTGGCTTCCCGGTCTCCCCCCAGATCATCCGTCCGTGGTCCGAACGGATCGGACCCGCAAACCCCACCTCATCCAGGGCTCGGAACACCTCCAGCATGTTCACATCCCCATAAGGTGAGGGGTGCTCCGTCTCATAAAAGCTCCTGTCCCCATGCACCTTCACATTCCGGGCATGCACAAAATGAATCCGACCTTTGAACAGGCGGACCATCTCCGGCAGCTTGTTCTGCGGGCTTGACCCCAGCGACCCCGTGCAGAAGGTGAGTCCATGACTCGGACTGTCGATCACCTCCAGAATCCGCTGCATGGTCTGCTGGTCTCTGACGATGCGCGGCAACCCC
The DNA here is from genome assembly GCF_007990775.1 of Deinococcus cellulosilyticus NBRC 106333 = KACC 11606. Taxonomy (NCBI): domain Bacteria; kingdom Thermotogati; phylum Deinococcota; class Deinococci; order Deinococcales; family Deinococcaceae; genus Deinococcus; species Deinococcus cellulosilyticus. Next base: position 135,457 of record NZ_BJXB01000007.1, read on the forward strand.
AGAATCGACCAGGGCGGGTCGTCTGGGTGCACCGCCATCTTCACCCCCACCTCCTGTGCGATGGGCACCACAGCCTTCAGAAAGTAGGCGTAGTTTTCAAACAGGCCTTCCTCTCCGAGCTCCCGGTACTGTTCGAGCAGGCGCTGGAGTTCTTCCGGGGTGTACACGTCGGCCCAGCCGGGGAGACCGTGGGTGCCCAGTGTGAGGTCGATGCGGTCCAGGTCCTGCTGCACGAATTCCAGGGTGGTGCTGCCGTCTTGCATGGCTCTGGACAGGTCGGTGCGGGTCCAGTCGAAGACCGGCATGAAGTTGTAACACAGGGTTTCAAGGCCCACCTGTGCCATGTTGCGGATCGACTGCTGGTAGTTCTCGATCAACCGGTCCCGGTCTTTCAGGCCGAGTTTGATCCCGTCTGGAACAGGAATGCTCTCAATCACATCCCAGCGTAGGCCTGCTGTTTCAATGTGTTTCTGGTGTTTCTGCAGGAGCTCCACAGGCCACACTTCTCCCACTTCCACGTTGTAAAGGGCACTCACGATGCCCGTGACTCCGGGAACCTGCCGAAAATGATGCAGGGGAATGGAGTCCTGCGGTCCGTACCAGCGCATGGTCAGTTTCACGCTTCACCTCCTGTGAACCTGTAAGTGGTTTTGGCGAGCCCATAAGCCAGTTGGGCTGCCATCTCCCGGGCGTCTTCAAAGTCAATCAGGCCGCGCACCACCTGTGCAGCAAGCCAGTTGCAGCTCACCCTGCGCCAGACATCGTGCCTGACGGGAATGGAGGCAAAAGCGCGGGTGTCGTCGTTGAATCCTGCAAGGTTGTGGATGCCTGCGGTTTCCACCACCTGATCGAGGTAGCACTCCATCCCCTTTACACTGTCAAAAAACCACCAGGGGGGTCCCAGCCTGAGGACGGGATAATGTCCAGCCAGGGGGGCAAGTTCTCTGGAGTAGGTGCTTTCGTCGAGGGTGAAGAGGACCACCGAGAGCCTGCTGTCGTTGCCCACTTCATCCAGCAGGGGCCGCAGGTTGCGGGTCCACTCTGTGGCCCGGGGCAAATCTGCTCCCATGTCCCTCCCAAACCGCTGGAACACCTGCGGGTTGTGGTTGCGCTCTGACCCGATGTGGAGTTGCATCACCAGGCCATCTTCTGCGCTCATGTGGGCAAACTCGATCAGCATGTGTCCGGTGAACCTCCGGGCATCTTCTGCGCTGGCCTGGCCTCTCAGGGCACGGTTGAAGATGCTGCCCCGTTCATTTTCCCCGAGGCGCCCGGTGTGGGCGGTGGGGGCTGCATGGTCTGTGGCGGTGGCCCCCAGGGTTTTGAAGTGCTGCCTCCTCTGGCGCAACGCCTCCAGAAAAGTGCGTTCATCCACGACCTCAATGCCAGAGGCGTCCGAGAGGCGCTGGATGTTCCAGGTCCAGCCCTCGGTGTCAAGGTTGACCACGGCATCTGGCCGGAAGGTGGGCCTCACCGGAAATCCATCCTGCTGGATGGTCCTGTGCAGGTTCAGGGGGTCTGTCGCAGCATCTGTGGTGCAGAGCACCTCGATGTTGAACCGCCGAAACAGGGCCCTGGGGCTGTATTCTGGTAGAGAAAGCTGTTCCACAAGCCTGTCGTAGATGGCACCTGCGTTCTCCTGGCCCAGTTTCTGGTGAATCCCAAAAATGGACTGCAGTTCATCTTGCACCCACAGGCCTGTGGGTGTGCCCCGGAAGAGGTAAAAGTGGTCTGCAAACCGCTGCCAGATCTTGCGGTGGTCGGTTTCCACTGCTGTTCCATCTTTTGTGGGCACCCCGAGGCTTTCCATCGGGACCCCCTGGCTGTACAGCATCCTGAGGATGTAATGGTCCGGGATCACAAAAAGCTCGGCTGGAGAGCCAAAACGGGCCTCTGGATCGGCAAGCAGTCGGGGGTCCACATGCCCGTGTGGGCAGATGAGGGGCAGGTCCCGCACCTGCGAATAGAGTTGCAGGGCGACCTCACGCTGGCTGGGCTCTGGATCGAAGCAGCGGTATGGGGAAAGCACAGGGTTTTTCTGCTGGGAGGCCACATCACACCCCACTGAAGGCGGAGAAACCGCCGTCCACGGGCACGGTGATGCCCGTGATGAATTGGGATTCGGGGGCCAGCAACCAGAGCAAGGTGCTGCTGAGTTCGTCAGGAACCCCGAAGCGGCCTGCAGGCGTGTGGGAAACGATGGACTGCGCTCTGGGAGACCAGGCTCCATCGGGCTCGACCAGCAGGTAGCGGTTCTGTTCGGTGAGGAAAAACCCGGGGGCAATGGCATTCACCCGCACCTGTGGGGTGTGCTCCTGGGCAAAGTGCACTGCAAGCCAGCGGGTGAAGTTTTCCACGGCGGCCTTGGCTGCGCTGTACCCCACCACCCGGGTGAGGGGCCGCTGGGAGGCCATCGAGGAGATGTTGACGATGGCCCCCCTCCCCTGTGCTGCAAAGTCTCTGCCGAACACCTGACAGGGCAAAATGGTGCCAAGCACATTCAGGTTCATCACCTGCTCAATCCCTTCGAGACCCAGATCAAAGAAAGACTGCTCCTGGGAGGTGCTTGCCGAGGGGTGGTTCCCTCCTGCACAGTTCACCAGAATGTGGAGGGGGCCAGTGGTGTCATGGATGGTTTTTCGGGCCTGTTCCAGGCTGCTTCTGTCCAGCACATCTGCCTGCACCCCGAAGGCCTGTCCTCCCAGAGCCTCGGCTGTCTGGTGGGCTTTTTCGGCATTTCGTCCGAGCACCGCCACCGTGGCCCCTGCCTGCACCAGGGCTTTGCTGAGGGCCGCACCCAGCACGCCACTTCCTCCGGTGACCACCGCCACCTGTCCTTTCAGGAATTCTGTGGTCATGTCACGCCCCCGCAAATGGAGCCAGGTGGCGAATGAAATGCTCCCGCAGGCCCTGCAGGTGCAGCGTTTCATGCTGTTCCATAAGCTGCATCAGGGGTTCACGGAACTGCTGCAGGAGGGTCCCGAAGGTCACATGCAGCACCTGCCTGGTGTCGAAGTGGTCGAGCAGGGCAGGGAGGTTGCCGGGCTGCACAGGCACACGGTCCAGCTTTCCAGAGATGTGGTAGGAGGCCCGGTCCTCTTCGAAGTGCTGTTTTGCCACCTCCAGCATCTCTGTGAACAGGTCCGGGGCGGTGACGGCCACCACCCTGAGGGCTTCAAGGTAACTGGTGCCAGCGGTTTTCAGGTGCACCAGGCCCTGGGTGTGGTGCATGGCAATGGGGTAGATGGAGAACTTGTCAGAGCCGGAGTGCAGGCTCAGTTTGTAGGGTCCGAGCCTGCGGGCAATGAGGGCATGGTCCTGCATTTCCAGGTTCAGCAGGTCCACATCTCCGATGTAATCCACCCCTTTTTCAAAAGACCCGATGAAACGCGGGGCCAGACTGACCCAGCTCACCCCAAGGCGTTTCAGTTCACTGGCCAGGAACACATGTTCTGCAGGGGTGGTGGGGGCGTCACCTTCATCCACGGAGATTTCCAGTTCAAAGGGAATGTTTTTGCCCTGCAGGTGCTGGAAGAGCGCCTGGATCTGCTGAACTGCAGGCAGGTATTTCACTGCTGCGCGGGTGATGGCCTCTTCATCCAGGGTCAGGGTGCGGTGCCCGAGGTCCAGCCTGAGGGCACGGTACCTGCGTTGCAGGTCTGTCTCGGACGTGTCCAGAGCCGCCCATGGAAGCTGTCCCAGTTTCTCCTGCAGCACCGCTGCTGAATCCCTTCCTGCGGCATTGTCCACGTGCCCGCTCGGGTCGAGGGTGAAAAAAGTGAATCCTGCTGCGGCACAGCGGTCGATGTCCTCAGGGGTTTTCAGGTGGTCTGCATCTGCCCCCAGGGTCCCTGTCCAGCCTGCCTGGAATGCGCCCCACGTGGCATCGTCGAGAACCTGCTGTGGGGTTCTGCCGGTGCGGGCCATCTCGCGGATGCTCTGCTGGGCGAAAATCGGCCTGATTCTTCCGCCCACCGCCTGCAGGGCCTGCACGTGTCCTGGTGTTGCCACACCCAGACGGTCCCCAAAACCTGCCGAGGTGGCAAGGCCCAGCGGTTGCGGTTTCAGGTTTGGCAGGATTTCGCGCAGGACTTTTGCATTGTGGCTGCTCAGGGGGCATTGCAGCACTTTCAGGGGGCCATGCTGCACAGCGTCTCCCTGAAAGTGCTGGAGGGGATGCTCAGGCCCCTGTACGAAAAGCTGTTTTTCCCCTGCTGCCTGTCCCATCCAGACGGTGAAATCGTGCAGGGTGCGTCTGGATTCAGGGTAGGGGTCGGTGGGGGCCGGAGGGGGAGGCTGGGTTTCTCGGGTCATGGATCTCCTTGAGGCAAGACGGCCTGCACTCCCACAGGGAGTGTGCTGGCAGCGAAGAGGGCTTGAAGGGGAAGATTCAGGATTTCAGGAAGAAAATCAGGGGGCGCTTTGCCGGACCACCAGTTCCGGCCTGAGGGTGACGGTGCGGCAGGGCTTCCCCTGAATCTGGCCGAGCAGCATTTCCATGGCCATCTGGCCCAGCACATAGCGGTCAATGCGAATGGTGGTGAGGGGTGGAGTGGCGAGGGCCGCCATGCGAATGTCATCGTTGCCGACCACCGCGAGCTGCGTGGGCACCGCAAGCTGTTTTTCCTGTGCAGCAAGCAGGGCACCGAGCGCCACCAGGTCATTGAAGGCCACCACCCCATCAAGGTCCGGGTGGCGTTCCAGCAGCCTGAGCAGGCCCACATGGCCGCCGTGTTCGTTGGGATCGCAGGTTTCAATCAGGGTGGGGTCAAGGCGCTGTCCTGTCGCGGCAAGGGCGGTTTCAAAGCCCTGCACCCTCAGTTGCCCGGTGCGGGAGTTGGGGGGGCCTGCCAGGCACCCGATGCGGTTTCGTCCGGAGGCCAGCAGGTGGTGCACCGCCCGCATGCTGCCAAACAGGTCATCGTTGACCACACTTCCAGCCAGTTCCAGGGGCACTTCACGGTTGATGACCACCACATGTCTGTGGCGTTTCAGAAGGGGGTGGAGCTGTTCACCGGGCTGTCTGGGGGCGCAGAGGATCAGGCCATCGACCATGCTGGATTCGAGGCGCTCCATGACCAGGGCTTCCCGGTCGGGTTTTTCGTCGGTGTTGGACACGTACAATGTGTAGCCTTCCCGGTAGGCCACGTCTTCTGCCCCGCGCACAATGTCCGGGAAAAACGGGTTGGTGATGTCCGGGACCACCAGCCCCACCGTCTGGCTTTTCTGGGTGATCAGGCTTCTGGCCACGCTGCTCGGGCGGTACCCGAGTTCCTCAATGACCTGCAAGATGCGCTCGCGGGTTTCGGGGTGCACTTCGCCCCGGTTGTTCACCACCCGGGAGATGGTCATGGTGGAAACCCCGGCTCTGCGGGCCACATCGCTGATGGTCACTCTGGTCATGGGGTCACCTCAAAAAAACATTCACTTGCCGTTATCGATAACGTATTATGTGGCCCGCTTGCCCGCAGATGTCAAGCCATCAAGACAGGTGTCCTCGTGTCTTGTTGACGGAGCAGGGATGGGTGTGCTAGCTTCAGATCAGATCTCAACAACTCAAATTTCACACTGCGACTCAGTTTGAGATGTTATCGATAACGACCAGCCACAAATCCGGCGGTCCCCACAGGCTTTTGTCGGCCAGGTTCCCCATGGAATGCCTGTGATTGTTATCGATAACGGAGGTGGGACCCTTCCTGAAAGGAGTACACACCATGCACCACACCAGACTTTTCGCTGTTCTTGTCACCCTCACACTCGGCACCGCTGCCGCCCAGCAGAAGATCATCCTCAAGGCCGCAGACATCCAGCCCGAAAACTACCCCACCGTTGCCGGCCTCAAGTACATGTCCGACTACCTGAAAAGGGCCACCAATGGACGCATTGAGTTGCAGGTCTTCGCAGGGGGTCAGCTTGGGGACGAGCGCTCCACCATCGAACAGACCAAACTCGGGGTGATCGATCTGGTGCGGGTTTCCAGTGCACCTGTGGCGCAGTTCTATGCCCCTGTCGGGGTGTACAACATGCCCTTTCTGTTCCGGGACTCCAGCCACATGTGGAAGGTGCTGAATGGGGAGGTGGGCAAGGAAATTCTGAGCGGGCTGAACAGTGCAGGATTCATTGGGCTGGCTTACTACGACTCGGGCACCCGCAACTTCTACACCACCAAGAAAGCCATCAAGAGTGTTGCCGACATGAAAGGCCTGCGCATCCGCACCCAGCAGAACCAGGTGGTGCTCGACATGATGGAAGCCCTGGGAGCCAAACCCGTCCCGATGGCGATTGGCGAGGTGTACAGTGCCCTGCAGACCGGAGCCATTGACGGTGCAGAAAACAACTTCCCCTCTTACGGGTCTTCCGGTTTCCGACACTTTGAGGTCGCCAGAAACTACAGCCTCACGGCCCACTCCGCCGTTCCCGAACTGGTTTTGCTCAGCAAAACCACCTGGGACCGCCTCTCGAAGTCCGACCAGATGTACATCCAGAAAGCCGCGCAGGCCAGCGTGGAGGTGCAGAAGAAAGCCTGGAAGGCCCTCTCCGACCAGAGCAAAAAACAGGTGCAGAAAGACGGAGCAAAGGTCATTTCTGTGAATGTCTCTGAATTCCAGAAAGCCATGGCTCCGGTCTACACCAAATACAAAAAGGATTACGGGAACCTGATCGAGCGCATCCTGGATGTGAAGTGAGCTGGGCATGAAAGACCTCAGCCCGACCCGCAGTGCAACTTTGCCCTTCCGGCAACTGGAAGAGGGTTTTGCCTGGCTGCTCAGGAGCATCACCGGAATTCTGCTGGTGACCATCGTGCTGGTCATCACCTGGCAGGTGCTGGCCCGTTACCTCCCGGGTGTGACCAGCCCCAACTGGACCGAGGAAATGAGCCTGATGCTTCTGGTCTGGCTTGGCATGCTGGCGGTGGGCCTCACCATCCGCGCGGGTGAAACACTCGCCGTGCAGATCGTGGTGTCCCGCTTGCCTCACGCCTTACAGCATGGGGTCTACCGGTTCGTGTGGGTGGTCAGTGTGCTCTTTGGCCTCTACCTGATCCGTTACGGCAGTGAACTGGTTTCAGGCACCATGAACCAGACCTTTTCCACCCTTCCCGTCGCGGTGGGCTGGATGTACCTGGCCCTCCCGGTGGGGGGCGGGGTGATCGTGCTCTATGCCCTCAGGAACCTGCTGTCCCGCTGGGAAGCTCCGGAAAGCCTGGAGCAGGAACCTCCCCGGCGATCGGCAGGCCAGAAGTACATTGTGGGCATTTTGCTGGTGCTGCTGGCAGGTTTTCTGCTGTGGCTGGGACCGGCTTCCCTGTTTTCCCCGGTGGGGCTGCTGGTGCTGGTTTTTGTGGTGCTGCTCTTTCTGGGCACCCCGATTTCGGTGGCCATCGGCATGGCCTGCATCGTGGCGGTCATGCGTCTGGGCCTCCCTGAACTGATTGTGGCGCAGCGCATCGCCAGTGGCATCACCGTCACTCCGCTGCTCGCGATTCCCTTTTTCATTCTGGTGGGTCAACTCATGTCTGAAGGGGGCATTGCCCAGCGACTGGTGGATTTCGCCCGCATCCTGGTGGGTCCCTGGAAAGGGGGCCTGGCGATGGTCAACGTCATGGACTCCATGCTGATGGGTGGGGTTTCGGGATCTGCAGTTGCGGATGTGAGCGCAACTGCGGGCGTGGTCATCCCGATGATGAAGAAAAAAGGCTATGATGCCGATTTTGCGACAGCCCTGACCGTGGCCAGCAGCGTGCAGGGGGTGATCATTCCTCCGAGTCACAACATGGTGCTGTACAGTCTGGCCGCAGGTGGAGTTTCCATTGGGACGCTGTTTCTGGCAGGTTACCTGCCTGGAATTCTGGTGGGTGTCTCCCTGATGATCGCCTCTTTCATCATTGCCGTGAGGCGCAACTATCCCACCGAGCCCCGCCCACCTTTCAAAGAGAGCATGAAGGTGGTGCTTGGAGCCATACCCAGTTTGCTGGTCGGTCTGGTGGTGGTGGGAGGCATTGTGTTCGGCTGGTTCACCGCCACCGAGTCTGCAGCCATTGGGGTCCTGATGGCCCTGATCGTCAGCATGCTGTTTTACCGTGAACTCACCTGGCAGAAGCTGTGGCAGGGCATCACAGCCTCTGTCTTAACCGTTTCCATGGTGATGCTGATCATCGGAACAGCAAGCGCTCTGGGCTGGCTGATGGCCTACCTGCAGATCCCTGCACAGCTTTCTGACCTGATCCTGTCTGTCAGTGACAACAAGTTTGTGTTGCTGCTTCTGATCAATGTCTTGCTGCTGCTGCTCGGCACCATCATGGACATGGGACCCCTCATCATCATCCTGACCCCGGTGCTGCTGCCCATCGTGACAGCAAATCCCATCAACATGGACCCGGTGCACTTTGGCATCCTCCTGATGCTGAACCTGGGTCTGGGACTGACCACACCACCTGTCGGCACGGCCCTCTTTGTGGGGTGCGGGATTGCCCGGATCAGCATCGAGAAGGTCAGCCGAGCCCTGTGGTATTTCTGGCCTGCAATGTTTGTGGTGTTGATGCTGGTCACCTATGTGCCCTGGATCGTGCATGTGGTGCCCGATTTGCTGGGCCAGCACTGACCGCCTGAAAGTCTGAACGCCCGATGGGAAGGGTCCGTGCTGCTTGCCCTTCCGTCGGGCGTTCAGACCGGGCATCACGGCGGACCTCTCTCCTGATCTGCACACTGTTTCTCTCACGCAGGGCTGATCCGATTTCTGGGCAGAACTTCATGGTGGCCTGGGTTCACGGGTGCAACACGGGATGGGACGGGTTCACCTGCTGTCTGTTGAGCCCGGACAGGAGGCCCGTTTCTGCCATCTGCAGTTGCTCAAGGGTCACCTTCCAGAGCCTGTCTTGCAATTCCGGATTTTGGGTGAACCTTGCGGTGGGCCTGAACCGGGTTTTGTCGAAGAACTGCCCGGTGATGCCCTCCACTTCTGCTGCACTGGCAAGGTGCAGGGATGGAAAAGCTCCCGTCTCGGGGCTTTTGCGCAGCGGTTGCAGGAGCACCTGAATGAGCTGGTTGAGCCCCGTGGAGCCTCTGCCCAGCCCAGTGTCAATCATGCCCGGATTGACCGCATTCACGGTGATGCCACTCCCCTCCAGCCTGCGTGCCAGGGCGTAGGTGAACAGGATGTTGGCCAGTTTGGATTCCAGGTAGGCCACCCCGGCGTGGTATCCCCTTTCACGGGTCAGATCCTTCCAGGGGAGGTTTCTGGAATACCACCCGGAGGCCACATTGACGATGCGGGCAGGACGGCTCTGCTGCAGAACTGGAAGAAGTTTCAGGGTCAGCGCAGCGTAGGCGAGATGGTTCAGGGCCCAGGTGCGCTCAAAGCCTTCTGGGGTCAGGGCTCTGGTGCTGAATTGACCTCCGGCATTGTTGATCAGCACATCGAGTCTCTGGTGCTGTTCCAGAAACCGATCTGCGAGCCTTTTCACTTCAGAGGTGAGGGTGAAATCTCCGAGCAGAGAGGAGATCTCAGCGTTTCCGGTGGCCTGCTGGATTTGCCTCACTGCGGTTTCTGCGCGGTTCCGGTCCCTTCCGGTGAGAACCACCTGGTACCCTTTGCGGGCCAGTCCTTCGGCGGTGGCCCTTCCGATGCCAAAGGTGCCTCCGGTGATCAGGGCCACTTTGCGTGCTGAGGTGGGGGATGGGGTGCGGGTGAATGACATGACAGCCTCCTGGAACAGGTGGTTCCTTTTTGTTCCTACGTACAGTATGATAACCAGAGTCAAGTTTAACAAGGAGGCACATCTATGTTCCCTGGTGACACCCCTGAAACCCCATCAAATCCCTGTGAAGCCCCCCGGTGTCCCACCCTGCTCGAAGTCCTCACCCGCATTGGAGACAAATGGAGCCTTTGTGTGATTGGCAGGCTTTATCAGGGACCCATGAGGTTCAACGCTCTGAAGCGCAGCATCGGTGGGGTGTCCCAGCGCATGCTGACCCTCACCCTCAGGGGTCTGGAGCGGGATGGCCTGATTCAGCGCACCGTGTACCCGACCAACCCCCCCAGTGTGGAATACCAGTTGACCGAACTCGGGCACACCCTGATCGGTCCGGTGAAGGCCATTTTTGACTGGGCAGAGGGTCACCGCTTGGACATCCAGCAGGCCAGAATGCAATTTGATGCACAACAACCCGGAGCTTTGCAGGACATCTGAGAGTGCAGGGGCAACGTTTGTGGAGAAAAGGGTCAACACCAAGTCCACGCCTGATTCGTGAGATCAGCGCAGATTCTTGCTGCCTGAAGGGATGTTTTGAACCTGCACTTGATACCTACCTACAAGTAGGTATACACTCTGGGCATGTCAGAGAAAGCCGACACCTACAACCTCATTCTGGATGTCGCCCAGCATCTGGTGCAGGAACGCGGCTTCAACGCCTTCAGTTACAAGGACATCAGCCAGGCCCTCGGCATCAAAAACGCCAGCATCCACTACCATTTTCCCGGCAAAACCGACCTCGGTGTTGCGCTGGTGCGCCGTTACCGCAACCGTCTGCATCAGGTGCTTTCCCAGCTGCAACAACAACCCCAGGGTGCACCCCAGATGCTGGAAGTCTATCTGGTCGGTTACCGCACGGTGGTGCATGAAGATGGCCGCATCTGCCTGTGTGCTGCACTGGCAGCAGACCTCAACACCCTTCCTGAAAGCATCCAGACCGAGGTGGCTGCATTTTTCCAGCTCAATCAGGACTGGCTCAGTCGGGTGATGGAACAGGGCTCTGAATCTGGACAGCTGAAGTTCTCTGGCTCCCCGCAACACGCTGCAGAAGTCTTTCTGGCCACCCTGGAAGGTGGCATGCTGCTGGCACGGTCCTACAGGGACATGGGGCGCTTTGAGCAGATTGGCCGCCTGGCCATTCAGGGTCTGCTGGCACAGTAAGGGGGTCTTCTCTTCTGTGAGGGATTGTTGTGGTGTTTCTCTACCTTCATGTAGGTAAGTTCAGTGTTTGTTCGTCCGCCCTTTCCTGCCCTGCTTCAAGGAGAATCCATGAAAAAAGTGCTTTCCACCCTCACTGCCCTGCTTGCCCTCGGCGCGCCTGCCCTGGCCGAGAACACCTCTACCACCACCCCCACCGTGCTGCTGGTTCACGGGGCTTTTGCAGACGCCTCAAGCTGGAGTCGGGTCATTGAAGAACTTCACAAAGCAGGCATTGAGGCCCAGGCGGTGGCCAACCCCCTGCGTGGTCTGCAAAGCGACGGGGACTATGTGGCCAGTCTGGCCCAGCAAATTCCAGGTCCGGTCCTGCTGGTGGGGCACTCTTACGGCGGACCCGTCATCACCGTGGCAGGCAGTGAAGCAGACAATGTGAAAGGCCTGGTGTACGTGGCTTCTTTCGGTCTGGACCGGGGACAGAGCATTCAGGACACCCTCGCAGGGTTCAAAGAGCCCCCGCTGAACTCAGCCCTGCAACCCCTGAGTTACCCCAATGGAGCAGCAACAGCCACCGAATTCCTGATTCAGAAAGACCGGTTCCATGAGGTGTTCAGTGCAGACCTGCCCCACAATGTGACCGATGTGCTCAGGGTCAGCCAGCGTCCGGTGGCCGCATCCGCCTTCGGTGAAAAACTGCAGGTGGAACCCGCCTGGAAAAAACTGCCCTCCTGGTTTCTGGTGGCCACGGCAGACCAGGCCATCAACCCGGACGCCCAGCGGGCCGCCGCACAGCGCATTCATGCCACCACCATCGAAGTGGAAGCCTCACATGCCGTGGCGGTCAGCCGTCCTGCAGAAGTGACCGGGCTGATTTTGCAGGCCCTGAAGAGCCTGCAGCCCTGACCCCCATGAGATGCCCCTCTGGTCCGCAACAGGCCAGAGGGGTTTTTCACCTCCGGGAACGGTGCCAGACTTTTCCGCGTATCTGAAAGCATGTCAGACCGCATGAAAATCACCGATTCTCGCACCCATGGCAACACCTGCATTGAGCTTTTCGAGTACAGCACCCTGGGAGGAAACGCCAACATCAGTACAGCACAGGGACTGTATTACGCCGAAAAACTGGGCATGCGCCTCAAACGCCTGAAAATCACCCTGGATGGCACCGATGAACTGATCACCGAGGCTGGAGCCCTGCACTTCATGAAAGGGGACATTCAGATGAGCACCCCCAGTGGAGGGGGCCTCGGAGGCTTCATGAAACGGGCTGTGCAGGGGGTCGCCACCGGAGAAAGCATCACCAAGCCCCGCTATTCCGGAAAAGGGGAAATCTGGCTGGAACCCACTTTCGGACATTTCCTGATGGTGGAGATCAGCAACGACACCCTGGTGGCCGACCGTGGCGCTTTCGTGTGCTGCACAGGAGGTCTGGAAGTGGGCGTGGCCAGACCCGACGACATTGCCTCTGGACTGCTCTCCGGTGAAGGCCTGTTCCAGACCCGCATCAGTGGCACCGGAATTGTGGTGTTGCAGAGCCCGGTGCCCTTCGAGGAACTGGAAGTCATCGAGATGCAGAACGACACCCTCAAGGTGGATGGAAACTTTGCTTTTGCCCGGGTGGGCCAGTTCACCATGAAAATCGAGCGTTCCTCCCGAAGCCTGCTGGGGAGTGTGTCTTCTGGAGAAGGGCTGCTGCAGGTCTTCCGGGGAAGTGGAACCATCTGGATTGCGCCTTCAAGCACGGCCTATGACCGGATGCACGCCGGGGTGATGGCTATGGGTCAAAAATAGGGCTGCTCTGCATCCTGCACATCAAAATGGGCACCCTTGAGGAATGCCCATTTCATGGATGTGCTGAAATCAGGCGCTTTTCGCCCGGTTGCGTCTGGATTCCTTGCGGGCCGTGTTTGCCGCCTCGGTCATCTGGTTCTGCAGTTTCTGTTCAGCGGAAACCTGCAGGTCCTGCAGTTGTGCCGCTGTGGCTTGACGCAATTTCTGGCGTTGTTTCAGGGAGTAGATGCACATGGCTCCCACGAACTTTCCGTAGAGGATGCCCAGTTTGCGCATCTCCTCAAGGGTGGCGCGGGTTTCGGGCAACTCCAGATGCAGTTGCTGCGAAGTGCTGTAAATGGTTTCAGACCTGCCGTGGCTGAACCAGTGCTCCAGACGGTCAAACCACTCCCGGTGCACCAGACTTGCATCGTGCCCGTAGGTTCTCAGGATGTAGCGGGTGGTGTTGCGAATGGAGGGGGCCACCTGCAGCAGCCCTAGGCCCATCAGGTCCTCCAGAACCTGGTGTGCAGAAACAGTGGTGCAGGACAGCACTTCACGCACGTCACTGCCTGATATCGATTCCAGGGTGTCAAAAAGGGAAATCACAGAATCCCGGTGCTGTTGGGTGGTGGTCCATGTGGCCGTCAGGGTCATGGTGCTCCTTGCAGTGCTGCACGAGATTGCACAAAATTGAATTTCAGGGAAGTCTGGTGGAGTGAAGGGTGGAGGCAACAGCTGAGATGGCCTGCTTCGTCCTTCGAGGAAAATTTCATTGCTTGCCCCAGGGAACAGAACCATGGGATGAATCATGTTATCACGGCTTCATGAGGGCCACCTGCAAAAAAGCCAGTCTCCTTCGCTGAAGTCATGACTTTTTCTGCATGCCACAACCATATTTTCAAATCTGGGCTGGCAGATCAAAATATCATGTGGGTCAGGTCACATTATGTGCCTCCATCTGTGCTATACTGGTTTTCTTCCAAGGACGCAAATTGAAACAGCGCACATGGTTTTGCAGTGCGCTGTTTTTTGTTTTTGGAGGGAAGGAAAAGAACATGGCTTCAGGAAAAGTAAAGTGGTTCAACGCAGAAAAAGGATTCGGATTTATTTCTCACGAAGGACACCCTGATGTTTTCGCTCATTACAGCGCCATCAAATCCAACGGCTTCAAGAAACTGAACGAAGGCGACGAAGTCGAATTCGAAGTGGAAGAAGGCCAGCGTGGCAAGGGCCCACAAGCCAAAAACATTGTGGTGACCAAAGCAGCACCCGAAGGCTCATACGACAGCCGTCCCCAGCGCCAATCCCGCTGGTAAGGCCACACTTGACTGAAGAGGACCCCTGTGGTCCTCTTTTTTTGGCTTCTGGAAACCCGTTTGCCAGAAAATGCAAGGCAGGAAAGGGAAAAATGAACCAGACCTATCACTTCCGGGTTCAGTTGCATCAGACAGAAACCTCATCACCAGTGCTGCTGGAATGGCTGCAAACCCTCACTGGCATGATCATCACCATTGACAGTTTCAAACCCAGATCCATCTGGCAACCCCTCAGAACAGGCACCTGTGATCTGAGCATTCACTCCAGCCGTGATGAGGCCATTGTGTTCTACAATCTGGTCCAGCAGCATCATCCCATTGATGCCCTGCAGACCCTGTAACCGCAGCTCATCAGAACCGTCACCATGAAGTGGACCAGGCACCTATACTGATGCATGGCCCAATTTGTGCTGGTACAACTCAGTGATGGTTCAACCGCCCACCTCAACATCGACCAGGTGCGCATGGTGTGCGTCCGTCACACCGGAAGTGCCTATGTGGCCACCCTGCATTTTGCCGATGGCACCCGCCAGGACTGCGGTAAATTTGACACAACCGAGGCTGGAGACCTGTGGGCGTCCAGCATGCTTGGCACCCGGACCAACGGACACGCCTGAAGATCTGGCCCATCAGCATCCAACATAAAAATCCCAGTTGAGACCCAACTCAACTGGGAGAAGCTGCTTTTGTGAATGCTCTTTGGAACGGGCTTTTCTGCTGCTGCGGGTTTGCGTGGCACACAGAAAAGGAAACAGGCTCAAATGGTGCAGGGGCTGATCGCAGTGATTGTCGAATGACTCAGCCTAGCAGACCCCTCTGAAACCACCCTGAAGGGTATCTGTCATTTCCGTTCGGTTCTGGGGCGCCCCACTTTCTTGCGGGTCACCGGGGAGGCGGTCTTGCGGTCTGCCTCTTCGTCTCTGCAACGGTCCAGACACAAGGACCACTCTTCCACCGTTCGCAGGCCGGAGGAGATCAGCAGGGCAGGGCTGCTGTATCCGGTGTTTGCCAGGAATTCTCTTTTGGCCCGTGCAAGGACTGATTCAATCATGGATCACTCTATCATGCCCTGCCCTGTTGCATGTGAAGACTGTTCAGCACTGGCCTTGTGGTGGGCAGGAAAGGGCATTTTCAGGGTCAGAATTTGTAAAATGCCATGCACAGCTTTGACCTCTCAGCAGAACCTTTGTGCCTCGGGTCAGTCTATTGCATGCAATTACAGATCAAGCAACAAACATTCACACAAAGCCAGCACTCTTCCATTGTTTGAAAACACACAATGGCTTTGTGGGCATGCCCTCATTTTATTGCTTCTGGCCTCTGCCTTAATCAAACCTCTCTATCATATTTTTATCACCATCCCACATTAGGATGAGGTCATCAAAGTCAGACCCTGTGGGCCTCACCCAGGTGCTGTGCCCTGTTTTTGAACAGAGACAACTGAAGCCAATGCCCTTCTGTCTTTGTCGTGCCCTTTGAACGGTCCCAACGCATCCATTTCAAAAGCCTGGTGGTCCTGGAGAGGACTTTCCAGGTTCCTTGCTTCACATCCTTTCAGGAGGTCTTATGAACATTCTTCCCACACTGCACTCCAGACGCCTCCTGCTCAGACAGCGCAGCGTTCAGGACCTGCCTGGCCTGATCAGCATGGGCATGGACCCCGAAGTCATGCGCTTCATAGGAGACGGCACCCTGCCTGATCCCGATGAGCACCGGGATGTCCTGCTTTCACGAATTGAACGGGATTTCGGTGAGGGACTGGGTTACTGGAGTGTCTTTCCTGCAAACGACCCTTACGGATTTCTGGGCTGGGTTTACCTGATTCCCTTTCCCGGGAGCACAGACCTGCAAGTGGGATACCGCTTTCGCTCGGACAACTGGGGCAAAGGGTATGCCACCGAGGCCGCCGGGCGGGTGGTGCAACACGCTCTGGAAGACCTCAAGGTCAGGGAAGTCTTTGCTGTCATTGATCCTGAAAATGTCCCTTCCAGAAAAGTCATTGAAAGGCTGGGCTTTAGACCCGTCGGTGAGCGTTACACCTACGGAAAAAACCATCAGCTGTTCCACACCACTGCCGTGCCTGCATGGTCCGCAGAGCACCCCATCTCAGCACCTGCAGACTCCCCCGACAGGGTCCAGAACCCCTGATGGTGCTGCAGGTACAGCCACAGAAAGGACCAGAAACATGCACAACCAGGAGCTGCTTTTTCTTGTGCAAAGAGACCTTGCTGGCGTGAAGGCCACACTGGATCTGGCAGAGGAACATCCAGATCCAGATGGCCGAAGCAACCTGCTTCACCGGGCACAGATGCGCCTGCAATCAGCAAAACAGGCAGCTGAAAAACACCAGATTTCAGACCTGCAAGGTGAGGTTCTGGAATTGCATCAGCGTCTTGAAAACCTGCAGGCTGCAGGAACCTGCACTTTGACCCCTTGAATTCCTGCAACAACAAAAGAACCCGGTCATGCCGGGTTCTTTCAATCAATGGGTGGGTCTGGGGTTATCTGCGGCGGGTGCCGTCTTCGTTCAGACGTTCGGTGTCCGTCAGGCTGGTGTCCTTGCGGCCCAGGTCATCTTCCAGATCCCGGGTGCTGTCCCGCAGGGAGCCCGTGGCAGTCTGGTCGGCACGCACGTCCACTTCACCGGTCTTGTTGACTTCCAGCACTTCCTTGCCAACCTGTTCGGTGAAAGTCTGGCGTTCGGTTTCGGTGCGTTTGCCCACCTCAACCTCTTCGGTCACGTAGGCGCGTTTTTCCACATCGGCGCGCTCGGCTTCAAGGTCCACGCGGATGGTTTCGCGGTCAGACCCCAGTTGCACGTTGCCTTCCACAGGGCGTTCGCCTGTGACAGGGTGGCGCTCGATCACCACTTCTTCGCGTTCCAGCTCAACGTTCACATTCTCGGTGCGGGTTTCCACCCGCTTGCCGACTTCCACGGTGCCTGCACGGTAACGTTCTTTTTCCACTTCCAGACGCTCTTCGTGCAGACGCAGGCGGGCAGCTTCATCCAGATCGGTGTCACTGACGGTGCGGTCAGAGAAGTTCTGGGTGCCCCGGTCGTGTTCGAGCAGGCGGCGGTCGGACTCGGCAGAGGTGGAGTATGCGCCGTAATCGGAGGTGCCACGGGTGGTTTCACCATCGAAGTTTCCGGTCGCCGTGCTCAGACTGGCGCGTCCTTCGGTGCCATTGGCATTCCAGCCACGCACGGTGCCGCCGTTGCGTTCCACCACATCCACCACCTGCTGACTGGAGACATGGGCAGGGGGTTCAATGGCGACCAGCACGCCCCCTTCGTTCAGGCGGCTTTCGTAGTATTCGGCTTCAGCGCGGTCATAACCAGCGTCTGCCAGGGCACCTGCTATGGTCCCCGTTACGCCACCAACGATGGCTCCTGCGGCTGCACCACCTGCTGCGGCTCCCAGTGAGGTGGCAAGGAAGCCTGCGGTGATGAAGGGTCCCACACCGGGGATCAATGCAGCGGCGAGACCGAACAGGGCACCAGCACTGGCCCCAACGGCCAGACCACGGGCGGCGCCCTTGCCGTCATCGTGATGGTCCACGCGCTCGGTGGTCACTTCATTGTCACTGTGGCGGGCAATAAAGGACAGATCAGACTCGTGCACACCGAGGGTGCGCAGTTCACTCACGGCCGCTTCGGCCTGGGACTGGGAAGGGAAAATAGCAGTAATGCGGTTGTTCATGTTAGACCTCCTGTTGGAAACGGCGTCATCCCCAGGTGCTGGGAATGATCCGTTTTCAGTGTCTGACTCAATTTAGGGGGAACAACTCCGAAAAAAAGCGGGATTTTTTGCACTCTTCAGGTTTTTTACAGGTGTTCGCGGGTGAATGAGATGTTTTCAAGCATCTTCTGAGAGATAAAACACCATTCTGGTCTGATGGGGGTCAGAAGCCCCTGCTCTGGGGAGCAAAATGCTGGTTGATCAGCACACAATCCCCAAGGTCAATGGCTTCTTTGAGCCCCTCACAGCGCAGTCGGAAAGCATCGGCACCTTCACGGAGATGCACCTGCAACTGCAGGCCCTCCTGCTGAAAAGTCACCCTGCACCGGGTATCATCTCCGTCAATCCAGGCGATGTCCCGGAGGCGCAGGGTGGTGATGCTTCCATCGTGTTTCACCACCAGGATGAAATCTCGGTCTTTCACGCGGGATCGAGCAACGGTCTGTGCTGGCATGGTTCCTCCCTTGCTGCGGTCTTACCCGTCACTGTAGCCATGAAAACAGGGGAATCACCGTATCAATTCCTGAAAACAATTTCAGTTTCAGCTAACCTTTGAAACAATCCTGAAAAGCCAGGCCTTCACTCGTACCTGAGGGCCTGTACGGGATCAAGGGAAGCTGCCCGTGCAGCAGGAAGAAAACCAAACAGCACTCCCACGACCAGTGAAAACAGAAAGGACACCGCCACACTCCACCAGGTCACGAAAACCGGGCTCCCTGCAAACTGGTGGGCAATCCAGGTGCCCAACAGACCCACCAGAATGCCCAGTGCCCCTCCAGACAGGGACAGCACCACCGCCTCGATGGTGAATTGCAACTGGATGGAGGCAGGGGTTGCTCCGATGGCTTTCCTCAGGCCAATCTCGCGGGTCCTTTCGGTGACACTCACCAGCATGATGTTCATGATGCCGATGCCCCCCACCAGCAAACTGATGCTGGCAATGCCGACCAGCAGCAGCATCAGGCTGCGGTTCACCTGGTTGAAGGTGGCGAGGGCGTCTGCCTGGTTGAAGATGCTGAAGTCATCGTCCTCTTCGACCTCCAGGGTGTGGCTGCTGCGCACCACCTGTTTCAGCTGGACCTCGAGCTGCTTGAGGGTGCCTCTGTCCTTGCCCTGCACGGTGATGCTGTCCACTCCGTCCCTGCGGGCCTCGCTGCTGCGTCCCAGCCTTTGCTGGTAGGTCTCAATGGGGACCAGCACCTGATCGTTCATGCTGAAAAAACCATCTCCCCCCTGATCCGGCAATGTCCCGATCACCTCGAAACTGATTCCAGCAATTTTCACGCGTTCGCCCAGCGCATTTTTCATGCCAAACAGCTTGCGGGCCACATTCAGGCCGAGCACGGCCACCCTGCGTCTCCCTTCATTGTCCTCTGCAGTGAAAAAACGCCCCGACTGCAGGGTGATGTTTTTCAGGGCCTGCAGTTCAGGCCAGCCTCCGATCACGGTGGCAGAGACGTTTTTCTCTCCATTGCGCACCTTCTGGTTGCTCTGGATGGTGGGGGACACGGCCACCACCTGTGAAGCCAGTTGCTGCTGGATCTCTGTGGCATCCCTGAGGGTCAGGGTGGAGGTGCTTCCCATCTGCGGGGTCACAGTGAGCTGGTTGCTGCCCAGTTTTTCCACCTCGGCCTGAATCTTGCGGGAGGAGCCTTCCCCAAGAGCAGTCAGGATGATCACCGAGGACACCCCGATGATGATCCCCAGGGAGGTGAGCACACTCCTCAGGCGGTTGCCCAGAATGGAACGCACCGCCATCTGGAGTGCAGACATCGGGCCACTCATGCCTGCACCTCCTGCACCTGACCGTCCATCACCCGGACAAAGCGGTGGGCGTAGCGGGCGATGTCCTCCTCGTGGGTGATCAGCACCACGGTGTGCCCCCGGGCGTGCAGTTCGCTGAGCAGGGTCATGATGCTGTGGCTGGTTTTGCTGTCGAGGTTCCCGGTGGGTTCATCCGCGAGCAAGAGAGGGGGTTTGTTGATGAGGGCACGGGCAATGGCCACCCGCTGCTTTTGCCCACCAGAGAGCTGGGTGGGAAACACATTCTTTTTGGAGAGGAGTCCGAGGGTGTCCAGCACCTGCGTGGCTTCTTCAAGCTGCACTGTTTTTTTCACTCCGGCGTATTCCAGTGGCAGGCACACGTTTTCCAGCACGGTCAGCCTGGGCAGCAGGTGGAAGGCCTGAAACACAAACCCGATGGTCTGGTTGCGGATGCGGGCCTGAATGCGGGAATCCAGGGCGGCGGTGGGACGGCCCTGAAGCAGGTACTCCCCGGAGGTGGGGCGGTCCAGCAGGCCAATCAGGTGCATCAAGCTGCTTTTTCCACTCCCTGAAGGTCCCTGAATGGCCACAAATTCTCCCTGCTGAATGCTCAGGTTGACGTTTCTCAGGGCATCGAAACGCTCCCCACCCAGCACATAACTGCGGGTGAGGTCCCGCAGTTCAATCAGGGGGGTCATGGGGTTCCCCCTGGAAGTTGCACCTGATCCCCCGGGGACAGGCCCTCCTTGACCACAACCCGGTCTCCCTCCTGATCCCCAAGCACCACCGGGAGGTACTCCACCTCACTCTGGCGTTTGACCTGCACGTAATGGCGACCATTTACGCTCTGCACGGCCTGTGCTGGAATGGTCAGCACCCCTCTGGCTTCCCGGACCACCACATCCACATCCGCACTCATGCCGGGCTTGAGGGTTGTTGGGGGATCGGTGAGGCTCACCTGCACCTCGAACATCGGGATGTTCTGTTCGCTTCTGCCCACCGGAGAAATCCCCGTGACCCTGCCCTGCAACGTCACCCCTTTCAGGGCATCCAGACGCACCTCCGCCCTTTTTCCGACCCTTACCTGCTGGATCTGGGTTTCGTCCACGCTGACCCGCACCAGCAGTGTGGAAGTGTCCTGCACGGTGACCAGCGTTCCTGCACTGACCGTCTGCCCCACCACAGCCCTCACCTCAGTCACGGTCCCTGAGAGGCCTGCCTTTACGGTGGTCTCCTCGCCTTTTTTCAAACGTTCCAGTTTGCTGCGGGCATGGTCCAGTTTCAGGCTGCTGTCCTCCACGCTCTGCTGCAAGGTGGATTTCAGGCGGGTGAGGGCCTCACGGGCATCTTGCAGACTCTGCGTGGATTCCTGCAGGTTCTGGGTTGCTGTGGTCACCCCAAGCAGGGCTTCTTCCTCTTCAGCACGGCTGATGGCCCCCACCCGGTAAAGTTCCTGCTGAACTTTCAACTTTTTTCTCTTCTGCTGGAGGTCCTGCAGGGCTTTCTGCACGGTCTGGGTCTTTTGCTGGATGGTGTCCTGCTGCTCTGCCAGCTTGACCTGCAATTGCAACTGCGCCCCCTGCAATGCCAGTTCGGCTTCACGCACCTGCGCCTGCACTTCCTGAAGCTCTCCCTCTTTGCTGCGCTGGTGCAGTTTTGCCAGCACTTCCCCTGCCCTGACCTGCTGCCCGACTTTCACCACCTGCTGCACTTCTCCAGCCACAGGGGTGCTGTGATCCAGCACCTTGAGGGCCTGCAGGGTCCCGATGCCATTGATGGTCTTTTTCACGTCCTGCAAAGTGGCACTGGCAAAGACCGGGGCTGCAGCTTCCGGGGTTTTTTCCCGGCCCTGGTACCAGAAAAACCCTCCGGCACCGCAGGCCAGCACCACCGTGATTGTGGCGATCCAGCGTTTCACTGGCTTTTCTCCTGGGGATCAGCCATGGGCTGGTTGAGGGCCACGGCCAGAGAGGCCCAGGAATCCGCCACCTGCTGTCTGGCCTCCAGCAGTTTGCGGCGGCTGTCTCTCAGGGAAGCCTCGCTTTCCAGAAGTTTGATCTGGGCCAGGATGCCCTGCTGGTGTTTCTGCTGGTCTTTGCTGTAGGTGCTTTCCTGTGTTTTCAGCTGGTCTTCTGCCAGAAACAGTTGTGACACGGCCTTCTTGAAGTCATCGCGGGCTTTCTGGATGTCCCTGCGGGCTGCAGCTTCCGTGCTTTCCAGGGAGGTTTTTGCACCCTCCAAAGCCGCCTGCCTTTCTTCCTGGTCCCGTCTGGAATTGAAAATTGGATCGAGCAGTTTCAGTTGCAGTTCTGCCTCGGCCACGTTCTGCTGCGCTTCCAGCACATCCACACGGAACTCGATCTGCACCTTGAATGCCGGGAGGGTGGTTTTCACTGCAGGCTCGGTGAGGGGGGTGTTGGGCTGGATTTTCAGGCCGGTCTGCTGGGAGAGTTCCTGACACAACTGTTCCACCTCAAGCACCGTCTGATCTGCTTCTGCTTTGAGGCTCCTGAGGTCCTGTTCGGCCTGTTGAACCTCCTGCTGGGTGCCTGCGCCAGTGGATTTGCGGGTGCGGGCAATGTTGAGTTTTGTTTCTGCCAGCTTCTGCTTCCAGGGAAGCTCCTGCAGCATGCGGGTTTTGATGAAGAGTGACCAGTAACGGTCGGTCAGGGACTTCTGGGAAGTGAGGACAGTCTGTTGCAAGCGGGCCTTCAGGCGGCTCTGCTTGTGGCTGGCTTTCAGTCGCTCAAAGGCCAGGGTGTCCGGGTCCTGTTCGGTGCGTCTGAATTCTGCCTCTGACTGCTGCAGGTCCTGTCTCGCCTGCAAGACCTCTGGATGATGGGATGGATAGGCTTTCAGAAGGTCGGGCAGAGAAAGCGCGTGGGCTGAGGGAACAGTGAGCAGCACAGCAATCATCAGGGTTTTCATGGGTTTTTCCTTTCCAGGAGGGCCTGCAACTTGAGGCACTGCAGGTACAGGTCCACTCGGGTTTTTTCTACGTCCAACCGGGATTTCTGAAGCCCGATCTGCAGTTCGACCTGTTCGGCTTCGGAGATGAGGCCGGCCATCAGGCGCTTCTGGGCGAGCTTTTGCGACTCTTCAGCCTGCCGCAGGGTGAGGGTCTGCAGGCGCAGGTGTTCTTCGAGGAGGCGTTTTTTGCCCAGTTCATCCCGGAGCTTCTGCACCTGGGCTTGCTCTGCCTCCTGCAGGTGGGCACGGGCCTCATGGACCTTTTGTGCAGCCAGTTCAAGGTTTGCTCCCTGGGAACCCACCAGGGGAACACGCAATGTGGCAGAGGCTTTCCAGCCACTCCCCTGCCCTGTGGACTGCACGCCAATTTCTGAAGAAACGGTGCCTTTTTGCAGGTTGAATTGCAGCTGTCCAGAAAAGTTCCCCTGAAAAACACTGCCCGAGACCTGCAGTTCCGGGGCGCCGGATCTCTGGGCTTCTTCAAGCTGCACCTGGGCCTCTTCAAGCTGAAATCTGGCCTCCTGCACTGCAGGTTTGTTTTCGAGGGCTTTCAGGAGGTCTTGTTCGTCTGGTGAAGGGAACACCTCTGGCAAAGGGTCTGTGGGGTCACCTTTGCCCCCGAGGGACAGGGCGTCGAAGTGGGCGGCCTGCAACTCGGCCTCTAAAGTGATCTGCTGGACCTCTGCTTCGGTTTTTTTGCGCAGCACCTGCTGCACTTCTGAGAGTTTCATGTTTCCCAGGCGGTGCTGTTCGGTGGCCGCAGCATGGAGTCGGGAGCGCAATTCCGCTTCACGGGTTGCGGCAACCACCTGCTGCTGCAACAGGTGCAGACGGAAATACAGTGAGATGGCTTTGAGCCTGAGTTCTTCCCGTTCTTCCTCAAGCCTCAGCAGGACAAGGCGGCTTTTTCGCCCTTCACGGGACAGATTGCGCTGGCTTTCGCTCCACGGCAGCACCCCGAGTGACAGTTGCAGCGTCGAATGCAAAGTCCCTCCAGCAGGGGTCTGGTCCCATCCTCCGGTGCCTGACACCTGCCACCCTGAAGCTTTTTCTGCAAGCTTCAGGGCAAGCACACTGGACGCTTCTTCCTGCAGGTTCCGCTGGTAGGCCGGGCTCTGCTCCAGCCCCTGTAAAAATTCGGGGAGGGGCACTGCCCCCGCAGCAGACAGCAGTCCACCCATGATCCACAGGCCTAAAATTCGCTTCATGGCTTCAAGATCGTCTGCGGAACTGAAACCACCCAGACGCAAAACCTTACACCAACCTGAATCTGGTTTTTATTGTCCAGAAAGTCAAAAGCATGAAATCTGCCTGGGTCTTGCCGCAGATTTCTTCCGATCAGCAGCCTGGATTTCAGGTTCACGAAAGGTTGACGGGGTTGGTGACCTCAGGCTGGGTGGGCAGGATGGACCCCATGAAAACTGCCTTTTCCCAGAACAAATGGCTCAGAATCCTCTGTTTCTCCGCCCTGCTTTCTTTGACCCCTGCACTGGCCCAGGGGCCTGTGCGGATTGCCATTCCTGCAGGTCAGGCGGCAGGGCTCGAAGAGGACATGAAACTGCTGAAAGCCTACCAGCCTGTGATGGAATTTGTGCCGGTGATCCTCACACTCAAAGAGGAAATCCAGAAGGGCCGCATCAAACTGAGCGACAAACAGAAAACCGGGCTCATCGGACTTCTGGAGACCCTGCGCACCACCGAGAACCTCACGGTGGAAAAAACCGGGCAATTGAAAAAGCAGCTGGAAACGAAAATTCTGACTGCAAAGCAGCTCATGCAACTGGACACCGCCATCCTCAGAAAGCGCCCGGCCATGCCGCAAGGGGCCGGAGATGGGGTGATCATGGTGTCCGGTGGGGTGGGCACTGCAGGAGGGATGCCCGAGAATCCGGCAGAGAAACTCAAGCGTGGGGACCCTTTTTCTCCTTTCCAGAATCCTGAAACCCTGCGGGAATTGCAGGCTTTCATTCAGGACCTCAAACGGAATTGATACGCTGAGAGCATGCCGTCAAGTCCTCACCTGCTGCTGATTGAAGATGACCCTGGCGTCAGAGAGGCCCTCTCTCTGGCGCTGGAACTGCATGGCTACCGGGTCAGCTGTGCCCCTTCGGGAAACCAGGGCCTCAAGCTCTTAAAGCAACAACCCGACCTTGTGGTGCTCGATGTGCTGCTCCCGGACCTCAATGGTTTTGAGGTGCTGAAATCCATCCGCAGCCAGACCGACCTTCCGGTCCTGATGCTCACCGCCCTCGATGAGGTGGAATGGCGGGTGCGGGGCCTCAAAGGTGGCGCGGATGACTATCTGGTGAAGCCCTACGCCCTTTCGGAATTGCTGGCCCGCATTGAGGCGGTGCTCAGGCGCACCCGCAACCAGCTCAGCCGTGACTTTCTGGCCTACGAGGACCTGACGCTGGACCGTGAGAAAATGCAGGCCACCCGTCAGGGCAGGCCCCTGGACCTGAGCTTCAAGGGCCTGAAGTTGCTGGAGGTGTTCCTGCAGCACCCCGAGCGGGTTCTGAGCAGAGAGGCCCTGATGCAGGGGGTGTGGGGTGAGGACGTTGAGAACAACACCCTGGAAGTTCAACTCTCCGGGCTTCGCAGGGCACTGGGGGACCCCCCCCTGGTGCACACCCTGCGGGGGTACGGTTATGTCCTGAGGAAACCATGACCCTGAAATTGCGCATTCTGCTGTGGCTGACCCCTTCTCTGCTGGTGCTGTTTCTGGTGCTGTTTTTCAGTGTGCAGCGGGTGCTGGTGGCCAGTCTGGAGCCCTTGATTGCACCCTCCAGCATGCCTTTCACCCTTCCGATCATGTCCACCCTGGCCAGTGAGGACACTGGAGCAATGCAGCCGGGGCAGGCCATCGACGTACGCAAGCCCACGGTCGGGCCGGTTGCCATCCTGACCACGCAACCCCTGCAATACCAGAAGGCCATTCCTGCTGCAGTGGCCACACGTCTGGAACAGACCACGGGGCTCACCCAGGGGGCACCTGCCTATTTCGTGCGTGCCGATGGAGACAACCTGGTGTTCCAGGCGGTGCCGTACCAGACGGTGCTGGAACTCCCGTGGACCCTCACCTCCAGCCTGATTTTGTGGGGGGTTCTGGCCTTTCTGCTGGCGTGGGGGGTGGGGGCGTGGGGCATTCTGCGTTCCCTGAAGCCCCTCCTGGACCTTGGGAGTGAAATCAGCACCCGCAGTGCTGAGAACCTCAGGCCACTGAAGGCCCCACTCATTCCAGAGCTCAAGCGATCCATTGACGCCCTGAATGGACTTTTTCAGGAGATGCATCACACCCTGGAACGACGCAAGCAGCAGGAGGAGGCCGCCCGGCGTTTCGCTTACGGGGCTTCCCATGAACTTCGCAATCCGCTGGCTGCCCTGCGCCTGTACCTGGAGGTCATTCGTGCCAGTCCCCATGAGAAGAGGGCCTGGGACGGCATCGAGGCCCAGACCCAGAGAACCGAGAAGCTGCTGGACAGCCTGCTGTTCCTGGCCCGTCTGGAAGGTCAGGCTGAACCACAGGTGCAGCAGGTGGACCTGAGGTCCCTGATCAAGGAGGCTTTTCAAGGCCCTGTGCAGGGGGACGCCAGGGTTCAGGCGGACCCTGCTTTGCTTGAACTGGCCCTGAGAAACCTGCTGGAAAACGCAAAGCGGTATGCCACTGGCGCACGCCAGATTCAAATTGAACCTTTGCCCCATGAGGTGTGGATCTGGGTGGAAGATGAAGGTCCAGGCATTCCTGCAGAACTGCGAGATCAGGTGTTCGAGCCTTTTGTGAAGCAGTCCAGCGGCACTGGTCTGGGTCTGGCCCTGGTCAAGGCCGTGGCCCAGGTGCACCGGGGCCATGCCAGGGCCGAAAACACCCGCACTGGGGCAAGGGTTGGGTTTTCGGTGGGCCGCAGCTGACCTGCCCCAGAAAACAAGCCCTGCACGGATGCACAGGGCTTGCCAGAAATCCAGAATCAGAGGAAGGTCACAGCGTATGGGGCCACAAACTGTCCGCCGTTCATTTTGATGGTGAGGGTCCCTTTGATTTCGGTCCCCGCAGCAGGCACCTTGCCTTTCAGCTTGAAGACCACCTGCAGGCAGGCAAAAGCCTGGCTCTGGTTGAAGGCCTTGTTGAAGAGGTCATTGAGTTGAGCGGCCTCGGTCACCTTGGAGTACAGCCCTCCGGTCATCTGGGCCGCTTTCTGCATGTCCCTCTCGTCGATCTGGCCTTTGGCCAGGCCAACCATGAAGAGTTTCACATTGGCTTTCTGGGCTGCGGCAATGGTGGTGTCCACATTTCCCGTGCCGTTGGCCTGGCCGTCGGTCAGCACCAGGGCGATTTTGTTGTTTCCTGCAGCTTTGCTCAGGAGGTCGGTGGCCTCGACCGTGGATTCCCACAGGGGCGTACTGCCAGTTGCTTTGGTGGCATCGTCAATGGCTTTGTTGAGGAGGGCTTTGTCTGCAGTGAAAGACTGGTAGACGTGCAAATCTTCATATGGGTCTTTTCCGCCTGCTCCAAAGTTGGCCACGGCGACCTGGTCTGTGCTGGAGATTCGACCCACGAATTGTTTGGCGGCTTCACTGCGTTTCTCGTCGGGATCGGTGCTGGTCATGGATGAACTGGCATCCAGCACCACAGCACAGGTGATGGGTCCTCCTGCAGAGGTGTACTGTCCGCAGATGGTGGTGGTGGCGGTCACATCTGCTGCATTGTTGCTTTCTGGGTTGCCGGTCACCTCATCCACTTTCACAGTGAAACTGTCGATCTTGCCGTTCAGGATCACTTTGCCCCCATCGTCCAGGGCACTGACATTGAATTTGATGGTGTCTTTGTTGGTGGCATCAATGGTGTAGCCGTTCACCGTGCCCGTTTTGGGTGGGGTGTAGGTGACGGACGGGGTTGGGTTGCAGGCACCCAGCAGAACACCAAGGGCAACGCATGTGGTGAGAGAATACATTTTTGCAGTCATTTGAACCTCCGAAACATGACAGGACTCATGCCCAGCCAATTTTGACTGAAGCAGCGCCAGGACAGATTTTTCTTTCCTTTGCACTTGCATCATAACCCCCAGGAATTCTGGCCTTGCGGTGGTGATCACAGACAGATGTAACGAAAGTGTTTAGAAATGCATCCTGTCAAAATTCAGCTTCAATTCAGCCTGAATGCCCTCTGGGTGCTGTACGCGGACTTTACCGCAACACACCAAATCTGGCTTCTGCCAACCCGGTCAAAGCTGAAGCCTGAATAAAGGTTTCATGAAGAAACACACTTTTAGAAAACTGAAATACACCTGAAGTTAAGATGAAATCCAGGCTTGAAGCCATCTCAAGGGAGCACCATGACCGGACCCATCGACACCCTCTTCATCAACCTGTGCATGGTGGTGGCCCTGTCATACCTGATCAGCCTCACCTACACCCGCTGGAAAGTGGTGGAAGACGACTGGCGGCTCAAGGTGGCCCGTTCCCTGATGGCCGCCCTGTGTGCAGTCCTGCTGCTGATGCACGGCCTGAAATTCCAGGAGACCATCATTCTCGATCTCAAACTGGTCCCCATTTTGCTGATTGTGTTGCGCTATGGACCACTGTATGGACTGCTCTCCAGCCTGCCTCTGCTGATGGTCCGCCTGACGGTGCTGCAGGACCTGCCTCCACAACTCTTTCTGACGGGTTACACCCTCTTCATGCTGACCCTCCTGGGGGTTCACAAAAGCATCACACAGGATGTGAAACCTTACCTGAGGGCCTGCGCCCTTTCCCTGTTTGCGTACCACCTGCCGTGGGCTTTCTCGCCCAGACGGGCAGAGTTGCTGCTGGTGATGCTGCCGAGTGTGCTTTTCAACATGCTGGGCTTTGCCATTGCCATGATGGTGATTCGCAGCCGCATCCTGTACCTGAAGGCCACCCACCACCTGCGAACCGAAGCCCAGACCGACCCCCTGACGGGCATTTACAACCGCAGGCAGTTCGAAATGGACATGCCTGGCCTCAATCCAGGAGATTCCCTGCTGCTGCTGGACCTCGACCATTTCAAGCAGGTCAACGACCGGCATGGGCACCAGACCGGAGACCGGGTGCTGCAGGAATTCACTGCCCTGCTGCAAAGCTGCACCCGCAACAGGGACCGGGTGTACCGGATCGGCGGAGAGGAATTTCTGGTGGTCCTCCGCGCTGTGACCCCTGCTGGATCGGCCCGGATTGCAGAGCGCATCCGCTCACAGGTGGCTGCGCATGCTTTTGAAGCGGTGGGACAGCTCACCGTGAGTGGTGGATGGTGCATGCTTCAGCAGGACAGGGCCGTTGAGGACACCCTGCAGCAGGCAGACCACTTCCTGTATCAGGCCAAGCAGCAGGGACGCAACCAGATGTGCTGTTGCCTGGACCCGCAGCAGGCCCTTCCCAGCCTGGAGTAAGTCCCACGCAGCACCATTGCTGTTGTGGCAGAGTGAGAACATGCCTTCTCAACTCAACGAATTTTTCACGCCAGCTGGAATTCATGTGCTCTCGACCCCATCCTCAGACCTGATTCCGGTGGTTTTTCTTGGAGGCATCTGCTGGACAGCAGAAACGGCCCGGAATGAACTGTTGAGGTACAGGCCGCATCAGGCCATCGCTTTCAGTTACCGGGGTCATGGTCAGAGTGCTTTTCGGGAAGGGCTGGGGATTCATGAGCTGAAAAAAGACCTGCTGGAGGTCGTCGAAACGATGGCCCTTCAAAAGTTCTGTCTGGTGGCCTATTCCTTCTCTGTGCCTGTTGCCATCCTGTTTTCCAGAGCACATTCTGATCTGCTGAAGATGCTGGTCCTGATGGATTATCCTGCAGAGTCCAGAGAACGTCCTCTGTCCTGGGTTTCAGAAGTCCAGGCTGCCCTGCCCACAATGGACATCCGCACCATCGAGGGTCTCCAGCAGGACATCACCCAGCAGGAATTCTGGAAGGACCTTCAGGGGCTTCCATTTCCAGTGCTGCTGCTGCATGGAACGCAGGAAGACAGCCGAATTGCTCCAGTGCACCTGCAGAAATACCATCAACATGTGGACAGGCTTCTGGTGGAAAAGATGGAGGGGTCCGGTCACAACCTGTGGCAACCCGATCCAGAAGCTCCTTCCAGAAAGGTGCTCCAGCATCTGCACAACATCATGCGTCCTGAGCAGTCAGGAGAATTTTCAGTTCCCTTTCCAGACGATGCCTGATCTGGTGGTCTCCAAAACCTCCAGAGCTGCCCGCACAGCAGGTTTGTTGAAATAATCCTGCTGATGCTCTTCTGGAACATGCAGGGGCACCCAGTTTTGCAGCCAGTCCCTCATGCGTTGCAGAACATCACAGTCAGCCTTGCCAGCAGTCACCTGAATCTGGTGCTGCACCATCAAAGGAAGCAGGGGATCTTCGAAAAGATCAGGAGCTTCAGGTTCCATCACACGGGCAGAAAGCTGCCGCGCAGTGTCGTGTTCCCCGAGTCTCAGGTGGGCCTGTGCCTGCAGGGTCAGCGCCCGCATTTGCAGGCCCTGTGACAGGCGGGGCAGGTTCAACACACGGTTTGTGAGCTCCAGGCTTTGAGCAGGTGCGGCCTTCTCGGCCTGCAACAGAAGAAATCTGGCCTGACCTTCAGGAAGGGGCACACGGCCCAGAAAATTTCCAGCTTCCCTGAAAGCAACCTGGGCCTCCTGCGGCTCACCTTTCATGCCCAGCACCTGCCCAAGCCGAATCCACGCCAGGCCCCAGCCTTCATCAAGGGGCTCAGGGTCCTGCAGAGCAGCAAGGGCAGCCTTTTCGCTGAGCTCCCATGCACCAAGCGCGCAGTACAGGTCTGCAAGTGCTCGTTCCAGCAGGCCAGCAGGCCGACCCACCTCCGGGAGCAGCACCCGGGCCTGTTCCAGATGCTGCAACGCCTCACGGTAACGGTGCTGCCCTGTCAGGTTGATGCCCAGTTTCACCAGATTGAAATACTGCACCGAACCCCGTTTCTCGGTCTGGCTGAGGCGGGCGTCCACCTGCTGGCGGACCTGTTCTGCCTGTGTCTGCTTCCCGGCTGCTTCCAGCATGTGGGCAGCAATCAGGCGGGCATAAGAAGCTCCGTACCCATCGCCCTGTTGCTCAAACAGCTGTGAGGCCTTCCCAAGGTGCTCGAGGGAGCGTTCATCCTGCCAGAGCAGCAAGTACGCCGCTCCGATGGACATGTGCAGGGCGGCCTGACTTTCAGCAGGCAGGCTTTCGAGCAGGGGCTGTGCCTGCTGCATGGCTTCCAGGGTGCTTTCTGGATGCTTCTGGTGGGTGCGGGCCTCAATCAGCAGACGCAGCAGCTCTGCACGCACAACAGGGTGCTCCCCACCTGTGGACTTCAGGCCATGGAGGCCGCACAGGGCAGCCTCTTCTGCCCCTGCAAAGTTGCGGTACAAAACCAGCTGGGTGATGGAAGCCGCAGCTGCAGCCCGCGCCTGCTGAAGGCCTGTGTGGGCCAGCCTTTGCAGGGCTTCCACGCCCGTGTCCAGCAGGCTTCCCAGATCATGCAGCCACAATCGCTCAAAGACCGCCGCGTGCCCTTCAAAGGCCTCTTCCCGTTTCCCACTGTCTTCATGACAACGTGCCCCCTGCTGGTACAGCTTTGCTGCATCCTGAAATTGCAGAAATCGGGCAGCTTCCCTGGCAGCCTGCACAAACAGAGGGGCAGCACGTTCTTTTTCTCCAGCCTGCAGCCAGTGTCTGGCCTGTCTGAGGGGCTGCTCTGCTCCCACCACCAGAGCAGCCCGACGGTGAAGCCATGTGCTGATGGCCTCGGGGAGCCCGGAGAGCACCGCTTCCCTCAGCAGGTCATGGCTGAAACGGTGCCCCTGCACAAACTGTGCAGCATGAAGTTTTTCCCAGGCGTCCAGCACGTCCAGCAGCGGCTGCTGCAGCACATCCGAGAGCTGTTCCAGGGTGATGTCCTCCTCCCAGATGGCTGCAGCCTGGGCCACCCTGAGGGTGGGGGCATCGAGGCGTTCCAGGCGCTTTTCGATGATCCTGCTGGCCCGACCCGACAGCAGTTTTGCAGGCAGAGTCTCGTCTTGCAGCCCGGTTTCCAGCAGGTGCCGGACGGTTTCCACCACGAAGAGTGGGACTCCGCCTGTGTAGCGGGTGATCCTGCGAACAGAAGCCTGTGGAAACCCAGCAAGGTTCAGCGAATCCAGCAGTCTGGTCACCTGGCTTTCGGTCAGGGCATTCACATCAATGATCCCTGCATCGTCTGTTTCCTGTGCCCTTTTGAGAAGGTGCAGCAAAGCAGCTGAGGCTTCATCTGTGCGGAAGGTGACGAACAACGGTGTGAGGAGCTGTCCACTGGAAAGCAGGTGACCCAGAAACTCCAGGGTGGCCCGGTCTGCGCACTGCAGGTCATCAAGCACCAGAATGCTGCTCTGCAGCAAAGCGAGGGTTCCCTGCAGCAGGCCATCAAGGAACCTCAGGCGTTCCAGGTCCGAACGGATGGAGGGCTGGACCTCCTTTCCAAGTTCAGGCACCACCCGCGAGAGTTCCTGCGCCATCCAGGGGTGCAACAGGGTGTTTGGCTCGGATCGATGCTGGATCAGCTTGCGGATCAGGCGGGCCAGGGTGGCGTAAGGCACCTCACGGTCCCCGGGGCGGACTTCCAGCAGCAGCACCTCCCCTTTGCTGTGGGCGAAATCCAGGGCCAGTCGGGTTTTGCCCGCCCCTGCTTCACCGCGCACAAAAATCACCTTTCTGTTTTTCCAGGCTGCTTCCAGCAACCCCCACTGTTCTTCACGCCCAATCAGGGCAGGCGGACGCAGCACCGAAAGCGGAATGTCTGGGGCAGCAGGCTTTTCCACAGGCACCTGAAGGCTGCCCTGCTGGATTTCCGCCAGCAGCTTCAGGGTGTCAGGCAGAGGGCTGGTGTTCAAGAGCTCCCCGAGAAGCGTCTGGCAGCGTTCAAAGGTCGCCACTGCAGCCCCTCTGTCTCCGAGCAGGTACTGCAGCCGCATCACGGTGCGGTACCCTTCTTCACTTAAAGGCTCGGTGTGCACCACCTGCCAGGCGTACTCCAGGGCCGATGCCCAGTTGCCCTGCTTTTCCAGCAAAGCCGTCTGCTTTCTGAGGGCACGCAGGTGCAAATCGCGCAGGGTTTCCCTGGCCCCGGTCAGCCATTCTGCAAAATCCGGGGTGTCGTCGTAATCTTCCCCTTCAAGAAGTTCCCCTTCATACTGCAACACGGCCTCTGCATTTCCCTGGTGGAACACTTCACGCAAGGTGCCCACATCCGAGGTGACCTCTGGTTTCAGGCGGATCTGCCCCACCCCTTCGATCAGGTCCGTTCCCGTGAGCACCCTCAAGCGCCGCAACAGTTGCCGCATGTTGCCCCTGGCAGTCTCCTCGCTGGAGTCCGGCCACAGCAGGCCTGCCAGTCGGTATTTGGGCGTTTCCCCTTCCAGGGCAAGGTAGGCCAGCACTGCAGCCGTCCGGCGTTCCAGGCGGTGGTGGGTGTCTGCCCCTTGCAGGGATGCACCCCCCAGCACAGAAAGGTGCCATCCGGCGGGGTTGGAGCTGTGTTCTGGCATGCTCCTGATTGTACGGAACATGGGTCAGCAATCCTGTGATGGAGGGGGCTGTTATTTTTTCAGGCGGGTGACCTCCAGCGTCTGCTCCAGCGTCACCTGTCCATCCACCCGCACCTGCACCTGAATCAGGTTGAGGCCATCTGCAAGCATGACGCGCTGCACAAATTTGCCGTTGCGCAAGACAGCCTGCTGACCATTGATGCGCAACTCCATGTTCTCACCGGGGCCGAGCCGTTCCACCTCACCTTGCAGCACCACGTGTCTGGCATCCACGGTGCTGCGGTGTTTCACCCCTTCAAGCTGCATGCGCACAGCCCGCACCGGGTCTCCCACCTGAAACGCCTTTGCCAGTCCCTGCCGTTTGCTGCGGCTTCCAGAAGCGTCCAGTGCAGAGAGCACAAAGCCTCCCCGGGGAATCAGGCTGTCGTTGTCCTGCGGGCTCGCGAAATTCCAGTCCCTGGCCTGCTGCAGGTTCTTGCCTGAAACCACCCGGCCCTGTGCATCCACAGTGACCTCGACCCCGAACTTTGTGGTGGAGGTGCTTGCCCCGTAAGCCTGGGTGTAAAGCACCAGTTGCCCCGTTCCTCTTGGCACGTTCACCCCGTCCAGGGTCAACGGGACACCAGAGGGGGTGCTCACCGAAATCCAGCTTTGCCGGGTGTACTGCTGGTCTGCGAGACCTGCCCGGATGGTGTCCAGGTTGGCGGTGCTGTACTCAAAAAGCAGGATGCCACTGCTGTAGGTGCGGTGCAGTTGCAGCAGTTCACGCAGAAGGTCAGGGTCGGAGAGGTTTTCGAGGCCCACCCCGCCAAGCAGGGGTTTGTGGTCCTTTGAGACGATCCCGGCAATGGTGAGGTCCTGCAGGACACTGAAAGGATCGTTCTGGTAGGTCCCCAGCATCACGAAATCCAGAGCTGGAAGGTAACCGGTCTGGCTGTACTCGGGGGTGTAGATCCGCCCGTTGACCAGTGAGAGGCGCGGATCGTACTGGAATTCCGGGCTGGCCCAGTTGATGCCCACCTCATACAGGTTGTCGTAGGAAGGACCGACGTACTGGCCCAGTTGCAGGTCCCGGCCCTTTGCCTTGTAACGGTCCACCACAGTGCGAACTTCTTTGACAAAGCTGCCAATCACCCCTGCACGGAACGTCCACCAGTCGTTGTAAAGGGGACCTTCCTGGCGGGCAAAACTGCCATCCGGTTGCTGCACCCAGCGGTACACATCGTCCGGCCAGCGGGACACCGCCTTCCCAAGAGGCTTCAGGTGCCCATCGAACGCCTCACGGGTGTAGGTGGAGAAATCTGCAAAGCCCCCATCAAACCTCGTGCGGTCCAGAATCAGACCGTCCACATCGTAATTTTTGAGGATTTCCTCGATGGTTTTCAGCTGCATGTCCCGCACCTGATGGTGCACCGGGTTCACGAACAGCACCACCCTGCCGGGACCTTTGCTCTGCCGGACCGGGAGGATCTGGCCTCCGTCCTCCGGGCGGTACACCTGCTCTTCCCAGGTCGGATGCTGCTGGATCAGGGCACTTTCCTGCATGCTGCCCTCCCCGAAGGTGTTGATGGCGGCGTACAGTTTGAGGCCCAGCAGGTGCGCCCCACGCACAAATTCAGCCAGCAAATCCAGGTTGGGGTTTGCCCCCTGGCGGGCAGCAGACACCATGCTGCTGACGTGGGGCCTCCCGGTCAGGTCGTTTTTCAGGTAGCTGACAAAACCCTCGTAGCCTTTCACGTCCAGCGCAATGTGGGTGATGCCGCTGTTCTTGGCTTTCACCAGGTACTGGTAGATGTCTTCCCTGCTGCGCAGACGCATGCTGGTGTACTGCTCCATCCACATGAAGACAGGCTGGGAGACCTGTGGGGCGGGCTTCACCTGCCGGATCAACTGGCTGCGTTCGATTTTCTGTCCGGCCCTGAGCAGGGTGAAGCCCAGTTCATTCAGTCCGGGTTTCAGGCTGGCCTGCACCGTGAAAGATCCGTCCCCCTGCACTTCCACAGGCTGACCCTGGAAGGTGATGGGCATCGGCTGATCTGGCAGGTAAGGATAGATTCTGCCCCCCAGCACCACCTCTTGATCGGTGGTGCTGAAGACCTGCGCTCCTTTCAATTGCAAGATGGGCCTGACGGTGTTTCCTGCAACACGCTGCACCGTGACCTCCTGTTGATCGGCCAGCAGGTGCACCCGGGCTCCGGGTTTCATGCGGGTTGCCACGAATTTCTTGAAGTTGTGTTTCTGGTAGCTGGTGTCAAAAGCCAGCACCACGTAACCCCCATCTGGAATGGGCAGTGGCGTGGGCTCCTTCTCCCACACCGGAACCTGCCCTTCACTGGAGGGGTTCACCACACCTGTCACCTGTCCAGCGGCATTGACCTGTGCTCCAACGGCAAATCGGGGAATGGTCACCGAGTCCCCGAACACCCGTGAAAACAGCGCAAGGTAATTGGAGGTGTTGTGGGCGAAATCTTCCATCACGGCTTCATTGACGAACCCAATCCTCTGCCGTTCCACCGGAGGGTCCAGGGTTTCAATTTCCAGCACAATCTGAGAAGGGTCAATGCCAGCACCCGGGGTGGCATCCTGGGCAAATGCAGGTGCTGTGAGCAGCAACAGTCCCAGGGGGATCAGGGAGATGCGGACCTTGTGGTTTTTCACGATGAAGCCATTATAGGGGGGCAGGTTCAGCCTTTTTGTGTGAATCCATGGACTGTACACAGCTCAGGTTTTTGGAGCTTCAAAAATCCAGAGCTGCAAGAGAATTGCGTGTTTCGTCATCTCTTGAGCTGGAAACCCTGTGCAACAAAACGGTCCAGCCACTCTGGCAGGCCAACCAGCGGACAGCTCACCTGATCCTGGCAGATGCCATTCAGGTAAGGCATGTCTCCCACCTGAACGGCGTGACCTGCGGCCTGCAGCATTTCCAGGTCGTTGTCACTGTCCCCAAATGCAATGGTTTCATCCATCGACACCTGCAGCAATTCTGCGATGGTCTGCAAGGTCAGGTGTTTTTTCGCCTGACGTGCATACAGGTTCACACAATCGGTGTAAGGAGGAATCCCTCCGGTGACATTGAGGTCTGGCAGGGCTGAGAGCAGGCGTTCCCGCATGATTGGCGCATCCTCACCCATGAACATCACATGCAAAACGTCATGGTCTGCCATGTCCGTAAGGGGGAGGATGTGCCCTCCTGGCCGCCCCGGGTCCCATCTCGGGTCATCACAATCGAAAACAAAATTCACAGGACGGTCTGTGATGGCAGATCCCACCACGGTGAGTTTCAAATCCCCCAGCAAATCCAGCGCGGTCTGCACTTCAATTTCTGAGAGAAAATGCCGGGACACGCATCTGTCAGCCACAAAAATGCGGTTGCCGTTTCCCAGAGCCCAGGCATCAGGCTGAACAAGGTCCAGAATCTGTGGAGGCAGCACAAAACGACCCGTGATCAGTGCGATCTTGCATTCTTGCTGCCTGAGGGTCTTCAGTTGTTCTGCAAGCTGGGGGGCATGGGTTTTGGTGGATTCGTCGATCAGGGTTCCATCAAGGTCAAATGCAAGAAGAGGCATACTGCCCAATATAGTGGGCCTCTTGCACCTCTCGTGGTGGTGACACAGACATCTGGGTCCAGACCTGCCACAAAAAATCCGGGTTCGACGCACCTGTGTCACCCGGAAAAGGAAAGGATTGCAGGTCACGTGGGTCTGCGACCTGCTGCTCACCGACATTGTGAGCCTCTTCTGTCAAGTTCAGGTCAGAATGCAGGCCAGTTTTTGGAGCTCTGAAAATCCAGAGCTCCAGAGATTGCAGGGCCAGTCTAAAACAACTCTCCTTTTTCCCACGCTTTGAACACCAGACCCCTGCCCTGCTGAAAGTCTTCAAGCTGGGAAAGGGCGTCCATGGCTGCCTCAAGCAGCAGCACTTCGGTTTGCAGCATTTCCAGAGATTCACCATCCTGCTGAAGGTGCCTCTGGTATTCTTCAGGAGAAAGTTCCTGCAGTTTGTTGAGGTAACCCGTCAGCAGGGCACGCTGCAGTTTCAGGTCCTGCAAGGTGCTCTTGTGGGTGCGGGTGTGGGGTTTCATGCAAGGTGCCCCCTCAGGATGCAATGAAAGCTGGATGTTTCCAGCGCACGAAAAACAGGCATCTCCGAACCACGGGTTGTGGGATCTGTCCAGATCGGATTGATCTGGATTTTTTTATTCTACAACGGAATGGTGGGGTTGCCCA
This sequence comes from Deinococcus cellulosilyticus NBRC 106333 = KACC 11606, assembly GCF_007990775.1. Classification (NCBI taxonomy): domain Bacteria; kingdom Thermotogati; phylum Deinococcota; class Deinococci; order Deinococcales; family Deinococcaceae; genus Deinococcus; species Deinococcus cellulosilyticus. The sequence goes on from NZ_BJXB01000007.1 coordinate 172,691, forward strand.
TTCCGGAATTCCAGATCAACATCCCACTTGATCAGACAGAAAAGGCCCCAGAGCAGTCCTCTGAGGCCAGGCTTGCAGGGGTTTCAGTAAAACAATCGGGTCCAGCGCACACTGGATTCACGTCCCCGCACCGAGCACATCTGGCTGAGCACCACTGCACCTACCAGTCCTGCCAGCACCAGAAGGGACCACAGCACCTTTGTCATCAGAACATGACCTCCTACAAAAGCAGTGTACCTGCATCGGTGCGCTTCACTCTGAAGGGTTTCCCACGTTCCGAGCTTTTGATGCTGTGGGCGATTTCTTCAGCTGCTTCCGTGGCTTTCCACAGTGATGTATTCCCTGTGGAAATGCTCCTCTTGAAGCATGGGGAGCCCTACCGATTGCCAGTAAAACACGCAGTCGCGGATCACCTGCAACACCTGGGCGTCCTGGTTGTGCTGCAAGAACCCCTGGGTGAGGACCAGCGAGACCCCCCGGGCAGGCACCTCACGAAGAACCGTCAGAACGATGCTGGATGCGACATCCATCTCACTGCGCACCATCAGGCCTGGATCGGTGAAGGCCACCACCTGCTGGAGGTACTTTCCGAGTTGGTCTGTGGTTCGGGAGGTGACTTCCATGGCTTCATCTTAAATCCAGAGCAGGCCTTCATTTTGTTGATTTTCCAACAGCTGCCCTATTCTGCTTCAGTGACCTTCAAGAAGGCCTCAATCCGCTGTCGAGGGGTGGCATGGGCAAGCCTGTACCAGGCTTTCTCTGGTGACAGTGTGCTTCCCTGGACCAGTTCGAAGAGGATCTCGGCATAACGTTTTTCCAGTTCCTGCTCTTCCAGAAAGCGTTGAAGCTGCACTGAGAGGGGATCTTCAAGCAGAAAGTTTGGAAGGCCCATCAGGGTCTCACCTTTGAACCACGCGTGGTATTGCCAGTTTGAGCCAAATTCCCACAGGTGAGGTTTCCATTGCCATCCCAGACGCTTGCAGCACAGCGCATTGAGTTCCCGGTCTGGCAGCAGGTCATAAGGCACAGGAACAACATACGTGTGGGTGAGCAAAATGTCTCTTTATTTTCTTCATGGTTGTATCGGTCTGGGCGACACACAACAATTCAGAAAACGCAGCGCTTTCAGTTTCAACTCAGGTGTGGCACACTGATCCCATATGGGGCAAATTGTGCACAAATTCAAGATCATGTCCCGCTCGGGCACCTCACGCTGGACGGTCGATGCCCTTTCTTCCTGGATCGAAGTGCTGACCGGACATCAGGTGAACATCCGTGACCTGACCCGCTCAGGCTGGTTCACCACCCGAAAAGTCCTCACCTTCGAACTCCAGTTCAGTGGCACCCCCGAAGAGGCCCAGTCTTTTTTGTCGGTGATCCAGCAGCACTTTAAAGTTGAACCCCTGGCCTGAACCGATGGAGTGAATCCAGAACTGCTCAGCACATCGATCTCCTGCTGAGCAGTTCTTTGCGTCCAGTCCAGAGTTTGATTTTCATTTGAGCCTTCAATCTGACCAGGGTCATGGTTTGCACTTGCCTCCAGAATCCAGGGGCCGGATGAATTGTCTGGACAGTTTTTCAATGCTCATCCACAGACAAAATGCCTTCTGAACCTCAGCGATGCAGGTCTTTCCACACGGGTATGAAAATCATGTCCGTGGTCCCCTTCAAAAAGAGCTCTGCCTCTTTAAATGCAAAAGATGTGTTGACCGCGATCTCTTCCCTGCCATGCTGAAAAATCAAAGGCTCATCCAGACCTTTGTACTTCATTGGGGCTGCAGAAAGATACACGAAATACCTGACCCCATCTTTTCCCAGAACCTTGACATCCATCAGCATGATGGTTGCATACAGTCTCAGGTCATTGTCCGAACACTTTCCCTCCTCGATGATCGGTATTTTGGCCTTATTGAGCGCAGATCGGATGTAAGTTTTGATGGTCTTCTCACGGGCCTCGTCGTGGACATAAGGCTCTGGCATCACCATGACAGTGGGATCACAGATCTTGTTGAAAAACTTCAAGTTGGAAGAGGACACCGCTGGATACTGTGCATGTGCACCAGAAGAAAGCATGGAAACCAGAAGGACCGGGCGCATCACGTGGCGAAAGAAGTTCATCTTGACCAGTTTAATCGGTGGAGCAGAACATGGATGAACACCTGTACCTTCCAGTTCTTTCTGGGTTCTCCCTCTGAAATTCCAATGTTCGCTTTGATCCCAGCAGACACTCTACTTCTTGATCTGGTTGCGCCCGTCCTGCTTGGCCTGCTGCAGGAGTTCCTCTGATTTTCCCAGCATCGCTTCTGGACTGCCCAGCGTCAGGTCACTGCACAAACCTCCGCTGAGGGTCACCTGCATGCGTGGATCGATGTGGGCCCACATGTGCCCGGACACCTGGGACAGCAGCCGGTTGCAGAGTTGCAGTGCGGCCTCTGGGGGGGTGCAGGGGAGCAGCAGCACAAATCCTCCTCCACCATAGCGGGCCACCACGTCCATCTCCCGAACGCTGGATTGCAGGATGTGGGCAATGTCCTGCAACACCTGGTCTCCTGCAACATGCGAGTGCTGGTCATTGAGGCTCCTGAAGTGGTCCACATCCAGCAGGGCCACACTGAGTTTCTCCCCGTAACGCACAGCCCGCATGTACTCCACATAAAACACTTCACAGAAATGCTGCCTGTTGTAAATCCCGGTCAGGGGGTCCACCCTCGCCTGTCGTTCCAGCGATTCCCTGTGTTTTTGCACTTCTGCCTGCAGGCCCTGCAGTTCCCGGGTCTGCCGGGTGAGGGTCCGTTGCAGGTTGCGCAGATGCCCTGCCAGCACCGCCACCAGCAGACCAACCAGCAGGGTGGGGATTTGCAGTGCGTACTTCAGTGGGACGCCCAGGCGGGAAGACAGCACCCACACCGTGATCCCATGACCGATCAGTGCAAACAGGATGCCTGCGCTCCTTCCACCTGACCAGGCCAGCAAAGCCACCACCACGAAGGCCAGAAGCACCGATTCTGTGCCGAACTGGGTGTACAGCAACGGCAGAAACGCCAGATGAAGTGCCCACAAAACCAGGCCTGCCAGAAAAAACAGCAGCCAGGACGGCCTGAGGCCTCTGGATTTTGCAGGTTTCACAGCTGTCTGTTCAGCCGCAGCGTTCAAGGAACCAGCCTCCAGATTCTTCAGGCCTGGACAGAATGGACAGGTGCACCGGTTCACTGACGTACAGGAAACCGCCGTCCAGATCCCGGCAGGTTCCGGTGTAGGTCCATTCGGCAGTGTCCTGCAGCAGGTCAACATGGTGGGGATGGATCAGGTGAACCCTTCCCTGCAGTGTGACTTTCCCTGCCACCTGAACTTGCTCCACCTGCCCGGTGACCGGGCATCCATTGAGGTAACCATGTTGCTGACGTGTCATATTTACCACATTAATGATAGGGCCTGTCAGGATTCTGAACAAAACCTGTTCAGACCTTTCAAACCCTTCTCTCACACTGTGGCTGGACCGCCAGCGGAGGTTCACTGCAACCCGTAGCCACCGAAAGTCAGGACAGCCAGTTTTTTGCCTGCTCCTGTTTTGGGGTTCAGTTGGAGCAGTTCCCGTCTGGAGGTGATGCCGTACAGGATGCCTTTGAATTCGGTCAGGCCAAAAATTTCCCGGAAGCCTGTGCTGCCCAGTTCATTCAGCTCAACCTGACCGTTGCTGCGGGTCATGGAAGCCAGGGTGTCTGGAGCATCAACAGCCCCCAGCGTCACATACAGACTGGAATTCCACTGGACAAGGTCTCCACTGACCCATTTCTGGGTGGGAATGCTTCCCAGTTTCTTCATGACGCGGGTGTCCAGATCGATGATGTAGAGGTCCTGGCCTTTTGCACCCACAAGTTCACCACTCAGGGTTGCAGTGAGGCTGTTGACCGGCACGAAACCCTCAAGTTTCAGCTGCTCGGTCTGGGCGGTGGTCTGGTCAATCTGGTACAGGCCGCTCTCCGTGACCCCATAAAGCACGGGTTCTGTGGCATTCGGGTCCTGCTGTGCCGTGATGAGGGCAATGTCAAGCATGGGCCCGGTGGTGTAATTCCCGATCAGGTGGCTTTTTCCTGTGGGCAGCTCCAGGGTGTAGAGCCCGGTGTCACTGCTGGCAAACACCTGCCCCTCCGGGGGGATGCTGATCGGGGGTTGATGGTTGCAGGCCACAAGCAGGGCCAGGGTGCCCATCCAGATGGAGAGGTTCTTTTGCATTTCAGTCCTTCAGGTCGTCTCTGAGTCGGGTGAGGAGTTCCACCCCCAGATCATAACCGGGCCGCATGAAAACCAGTGTGACCATGCTCCAGTCCTGCACGGCGGCCACTTCCTGGCCTCCATCCAGCAGTTTCAGGTGTGGGTAAGCTCCGTATTCAACAAAGCAGTTGAAGTCACGGGCAATCTGTTCCAGAGCAAGGGTGTTTTTCTCGTTCCAGCGCAGCACATAAGGCAGCATGAAGGCAGGTTTACCGCAACTGCCTCCCAGTCCGACCAGTTCCAGATCGGCCACCGTGGGAACTTCGTCTCGCAGCCTGACCCGCTCTAAAAAAAGTTCCCGGTCCCGGACCTGGGCAGGGGCGGCTTTCATGCTGGCGACGTAACTTCCGACTTCAAGTTTGGTCATGGTGGTCCTTTCAAATCCCCTGATCCTCTGAGGGGGATACTTGCTGTTCCCAAGGCCTTCCAGAGGCCACTGTCCAATTATTCCGCTGTTTTGCGGACAGATATTGTGACACCAGTTCCTTTTCCGACCTCATCTTGACACATCCCCCCAGGGGGGATATAAAGGATTCTAAAGGAGTTCCCCATGAAACAGAGGCTCACTGCAGCAGCCCTGCTGACTGCCCTGTTGTCCAGTTGTGCCATGAAAAACCCGGATGTCATTTCGTATCAGGACCCTGAGCCACTGGCAGGCCAGCGCAGTGGCAAAGCTGCCGAATTCACCCTCACCGCGCAGAAAAGCCGTCTGGACCTTGCAGGCCAGTCGGTGGAGGCCCTGACCTACAACGGCACGTTCCCGGGTCCTCTGCTGACCCTGAAAGCCGGAGAGGACGTGCGGATCACCCTCAAAAACAACCTCTCCGAGCCCACCAACCTGCACCTGCACGGACTCCCCCTCTCTCCAGAGGTGGATGATCCTTTTGTGGTGGTCCCTCCCGGGGGATCTCACACCTACGCTTTCCAGGTGCCTGAAGAGGTGCATGGCACCTTCTGGTATCACACCCACACCCACGGGGCTTCTGCAGCACAACTGTTTTCAGGCCTGGCAGGACCACTGTTGGTGGAGGCAGCAAAGCCGAACAACCCCATTGAGCACATGGAGACCCACACGGTGGTCTTCAAGGACCTGCCAGGTGCGCAGCACGCAGACGACGGTGTCCTGATGAACGGACGTGAAAACACCCTGCTGGTCAATGGCCTTGTCTCTCCCACTTTGAAGACCGAAAACAGCTGGGTGCAGCTCCGCCTGATCAATGCCTCCAATGCCCGTTACCTGCGCCTGAAACTGGATGATGGCCTCTTGCAGGTGGTGGCCCGTGACGGCATCGACCTTCCAGGCATGGAACGGGCACAGGAACTGCTGCTGACCCCCGGCGAGCGGGCAGATGTGCTGGTCTCCTTGCAGGACCACCAGAACCTCAAACTGCAGAACCTGCCTTACGACCGTGGCGTGCACAGCATGGGGAGCCATTCGGGCCACACGGAGAGCAAGACAGCTGTGGTCCTGACCCTGCAGGGGCCACAGAAACCTGGAGCCAGCGTTCCCCGCGTTGAAACTGCACCTCCACCCTTTTTACAACTGCAGGGCAATGAAAAAGTGCGGAAAGTGATCCTGCAGGAAACCATGCAGCCCGTGAAGTTCTTCATCAACGGACGCAGCTTCGACATGAACCGGGTGGATTTCCATGTCTCCGAGGGCAGCACCGAAATCTGGGAATTGCAGAACACCACCGAAATGGACCACCCTTTCCACCTCCACACCTTCCCAATGCAGCTGATTCGCATCGGTGGCAAGGAGGTCCCTCCGGTCTGGAAGGACACCGTGAACATCCCGAAAAACAGCACCGTCACTGTGGCCGTGCACTTCAAAGGCTTCACGGGCAAGACCGTTTTCCACTGTCACATCGCCGAGCATGAAGAAGCCGGGATGATGGGTCTTCTTCAGGTGCATCCCTCTGGGACAGCACTCCCGGCCTCTCTGGAGCCCATTGAACCCACAGTGGGTCCAGGAGAAGACGCACAACACGGGCACTGAAAGCTGCACCTCAACGGGCACGAAAATTCAAAAGGGGTTTGATCCATGAATCAGAAACACATTCTCGTTGTCGGTGGATATGGCAAGGTGGGAGGCACTGCAGCACGCTGGCTTTCCAGTGAAGTGAAACAGAAGGTGGTGGTGGCAGGGCGCAACCTTTCTGCAGCCGAACAGATGGTCAGAGAAAGTGGCGGCAACCTGCAAGCCAGATTCCTGGACCTGCACAGGCCCGAGCAACACAATGCGGCCCTGCAGGATGTTGGACTGGTGATGATGTGTGTGGAGCAGACCGATCTGGGATTTGTGGAGGCCTGCATCCGCAATGGGGTGCATTATGTGGACATCACCGCCACGCACAACTTCATGCAGCAGGTGGAAACCCTGAATTCAGAAGCACAGCACGCCGGGGTCAACGTGGTGCTCAGTGTGGGTCTGGCTCCAGGACTGACCAACCTGATGGCCGCACATGCCCTTCAGGAATTTGATCAGGTGGACCGTTTGAACCTCAGCATCTTGCTGGGTCTGGGAGAAAAGCACGGCGACATGGCTGTGGACTGGACCGTACACAACCTGATCCACCCTTTTGAGGAGGACAGGCAGGGCAGAACGCGCACCATCCAGCCTTTCACAGAAAGACATCCTGCTGACTTTGCCGCTCCTTACGGGAAGCGCCAGGCCTACCGATTCAATTTTGCAGACCAGCATGTGCTGCGCCGCACTTTGCAGGTGCCTGACATCCGAACCCACCTGTGCTTTGACTCTGCGCCCCTCACCGATCTGGTGGCCCTTCTGGGTGGACTGGGGGTCTTCAGGCTTGCGGGGCAATGGAAACTGCAGGGGCTTCTCCGGCAGGTGTTTGCCAGGGTGCATGCAGGAACAGATGTGTTTGGGATTGCTGTGGATGCCCACGGAACAAAAGCTGGACAGCCCTTTCACCTCCAGACCAGTCTGTTGGGGCACAACGAGGCCCGCATGACCGGGCTCATGGCAGGATGGGTGGCCCGTGAGTTGATGGGCCGGGCCTTTCCTGCAGGGGTGCACCACATTGAACAGCTGTTTGATCCTTCCCGTGCCCTGCACTTCGCCACCCAGCAGGGATGCCAGTTGCATGTGCCTTCCGGGAAGCGCCACAGCAGCCCCACAACCTGACAGCTTCCAGCGGTCTGGGGTTCACCTCACAGCATCCTCTGAACTGATCCCTCAGACTGGAGCAGGAAGGAGTGACCATGAACCAGAACAACAATCTGCCGCCTTTGCCAGCCACAGAAGATGAATGGCGGGCAAAGCTCACCCCCGAGCAGTTCCGTGTGCTGCGTCAGGCGGGAACCGAACGGGCCTTCACCGGAAAGTACGTTGACACGGACGTGAACGGTGTGTACCGCTGTGCGGCCTGCGGAAATGTGCTTTTTGAAAGTTCCAGCAAATACCACTCCGGATGCGGCTGGCCCAGCTTCACCGAAACCGTCCGTCCAGAGGCTGTGGAGTTGCTGGAGGACCGCTCACACGGCATGGTTCGCACCGAGGTGCGCTGTGCAAGGTGCCACTCCCATCTGGGCCACGTGTTCGAGGATGGCCCGAGGGACCGTGGAGGCTTGCGTTACTGCATGAACAGCGTTGCGCTGGATCTGGAAACAGAAACCTGAAACATCAGAACTGCTGCAAAGCCCCGGTGTTCTGCACAGCCTTTTCGCCCACGAGGGTCAGGGAGTCTTTCCACAGGCGCTCTGCCTTCTGGGCGTCCCGGGCCAGGTCTGAAGGTTCGATGGGCAGGGCACGGGGTCTGCGGCCTCCCTGGGTGAAGTACTGCCCGGTGGAGGTGGCGTACCCGGGGTCGGTCACCAGCAGGGCGAGGTGTCTTCCTGAGCGTCTGGCGGTGCTGGCAAAATCCGGGAACAGGGTGGGCAGCAGTGAGGTGCCCAGACGGAAAATCAGCTGCAGAAAAGCAGGGTGATCCCGAAACAGTCCTGTTTCCGGCATCAGGCCCGGATCAAAGGCATGGACTGTGATGCCCTGATTTTTGAACGTGCGGGCCAGATGGAGGGCCGTTTGCAGGTTGGCCAGTTTGCTGGTGGAGTAGAGGCGCATGGCCTGCCGTCTTGCAGAATCCTTTTCAGGCAATCTGGCGTGGGCAAGGTCTGCTGCCGGAAGGTCATATGGAGGGGGGTATCCTCCGCCAGAACGCGGATCATGGGTGCCACTGCTGACCAGAATCAGGCGGGCCTCCTGCTCCAGGTGGGGCAGCAAGCGATGGAGCAGCAGGACATGGCCCAGGTGGTTGGTTCCAAAAGTCGCTTCAAAACCGTCTCTGGTGCGCTGGTGGGGGTTGCCATACTGGAGCCCTGCATTGGCAATCAGGGCCTGGAGGGGCAGCAGGTTCAGCCGCTTCAGGTGCTCTGGCAATTTGCGCACCGACTGCAGGTCTGCAAGGTCGAGGGGCACAGCATGCACTTCATTGTTGCCGGTGTCCTTTCGGATCTGTTGTGCTGCTTTTTCTGCTGAGTCTGCAGAACGGGAGGTGATGACGACCCTCCAGCCTGCTTGTGCGATTTCCTGTGCGGTGTGTTTGCCAAGTCCTGCTGTCCCACCAGTGATGAGCACGGTTCTGGACGGGCTCATGAGAGCTCCAGACTTTGATGTACAGTGTACAGTTTCATGATGTACAGCGTACAGTTATAGCGGGTTGCTGTCAAGATGTACACTGTACAGTGATGCCGCAGCCCCCCAAAACCGACCCCGAAACCATCCTGCAGACCGCCTTGCAAACCGTTGAACGAGACGGACCCCAGGCCCTTACCGTGCGCGCCCTGGCCCGTGACCTTGGCCTGTCCCAGAATGCCCTGTACTGGCACTACCCGAGCCGCACCGCCCTGCTGGAAGCCGTCATCCGCAGAGGCCTGGAAGAACTGCTTGACCAGCTCAAAAATGCCACCCCTCAGGCAAAAGCCCTCTCAGACCTGCTCCCCGTTGCAGAAACCTACCTGCAGTTCGCGCAGGAGAGGCCAAAGCTGTACGCCCTGATGACCTCACCGGTGGAAGACTCCGGGATGAGCCGTCCCCTGTGGACCTACACCACAGACCTGCTTGCACCCTTTGTCGGCGCAGATCGTGCCCCAGAAGCCGCCGTGGCCCTGTGGTCCTACCTGCATGGGGCCGCGTCCCTGCGTCCACTGCTTCCCCTGAAAGAAGGCAAACCCGAATCTGGGCTGCACCTGGGGCTTCAGGCGCTCATCAGAGGGCTTGGTGCCCTGTCTGAATCCCAGAGCTGATTCACATTTCCAGACACCCTGGAAGAGACACCACCACTGTGGTGCCCAGGCCCACCTGGCTCTCCAGCCAGATTTCGCCCCCGTGGGCCTCCACAATCCAGCGGGCAATGGGCAGGCCCAGTCCGGTGCCTCCCGGGTCCTGACCCAGACGGCTGGAATCCGCCCGGAAATAGCGCTCAAAGACCCTGGGGAGGTCCTCCTGCCGGATGCCGATTCCAGTGTCCTGCACTTTCAGGATGGCGCGATCTCCCTCACGGGCCAGAGTGAGGCTGACCTCTCCTCCTGCTGGTGTGTACTTCAAGGCGTTCTCGGTGAGGATCACCAGCAGTTGCTTCAGACGCTCCGGGTCTCCCTGCACCGTGCAGGGGGCAACCTCACCCAGCAGCAAGTCATGGTTGCCCTTCAGGGGCTCGAATTCCCGCAAGAGGTCCTGCAGCATCACATCCAGCCGCACATCGGTTTCCAGCAGCAGAATGCCCCGGTCTGCACGGGCCAGACTGAGCAGGTCGGACACCAGCCGCCCCAGCCGCACCGCTTCACGGTGACAGTCCTGCAGGATTTCCTGCTTCTCCTCTGCTGGAATGTCAGGGTAGCGGAGGAGCACCTCCAGGTTGCCCTGAATGCCTGCAATGGGCGTCTTGATCTCATGGGACGCGTCCGAAACGAAACGCTTGTGGCCTTCCAGCAGGGCCTGCATCTGGCGGTCCCGCTCCTTGAGGAGAATCTCGGCTTCCTTGCGGTCGGTGATGTCGATGCCCACACTCAGGGATTCCAGTGGCCCTCCTGCTTCATCCCGCGAAAAAACCGTGCTGCGTCCAAAAAGCCAGCGCCACCTGCCATCTTTGTGCTTCAGGCGGTACTCGTCCTCGATGCTCTCGCCGTCCTTGAGGGCACGGATGCGGTCATAGATGGTCAGGAACTTTTGCAGGTCTTCTGGCGGCACCAGCATGAACTGCTGCTGCATGTTCATCTGCTCGATTTCCTCATGGGTGTACCCGATCACAGCACTGGCATACCGGTTGCGGAACACCACCTTGCCGGTTTTGAGGTTGCGGATCTGGATGGTCACCGGAATGTCCTCGGTGACCTTCTGCAGAAAATCCGTCTGTTCCTGCGCATGCTGCTCGGCATTCTTCTGCTCTGTGATGTTCAGGGAGGCATTCCCCACCGCCAGGATGCGCCCATCTCTGGACTTGATGGGAAAATGAAAACTCCTCCACCATTCCCCTCTGGGGGTGAAATACTCCTGCGAAGGAAGAGCCTCTCCGGTGGCAAGAATCGTCTCGAAGATCCTTCTGAAGGTTTCGCTGAAGTGTGGGGTTACCTCAGAGACCGTGCGGCCCAGATAAGCCTCACGGGTGGTGCGCGAGGCCATCTCCTGGTACCGGTTCATCAGTTTGATTTCTCCATCCAGGCCCATCACATTGATCGCCAGAGGGATGTGCTCCAGAATCGAAGTCAGGTGGTCGCTGCTGGACTCCAGCACGGTGATTCTGCCCAGCCATCCCGTGACCTCACCCTGGTGTTCAATGGGGTCCATGGTGAGTTCATGCCAGGAGGCGTCATGCGCAGCCCGGAAAGTCAGATTGAAAGGAAGGTTCTGGTGGGTGTGGTGGTACAGCAGGGTCCCGAAATGCACATGGTCCTCTTCATGCACAATGTCCAGCAGCATCTGCTGCGGATGCTGGCCCAGCGGAAAAACCGCCAGCAGTTTCTGGTTGGGAATCAGGCCACTGCCATCCAGGCGGCACACAAAAGCAGGCTCACGCAAGGCCTGCAGCACCTGATGGGCTGAGAGGTCTGGCAGCAAGGATGGATGTTGAGCCATGCGTTTCTCCTTTGAAATCCGGTGTAAACCACGCCCGATTGGTTTTCAGTGTACCCAAAGTGCTGCCTGCAAGGTGGAACAAGGCTTACTGCCTGTTGGGTGAGGGCAGAGTCGCTGACAGGTCATTGTCGTTGCAGAAAGCCGTCAGCCATCAGCATTCAGCTGTCAGCACCAAAACACAACCATGCTTGCATTTGAGGCAAACAAACCAGACATTTAGCTTTTCAGTACAGAAAAATCCTTCTTTGACCCGCTGCGAAAGCACAAGGAAATCTTTTGCTGATGGCTGAACGCTGAACGCTCCACACCACCTCCCCATCAGCGGCTTTGTGCTCGCCCGGACCTTTGACCCAGGTCAAGGACAGATGCACCCCTGGCATGCTCCAATGGGGACAGATTTCCCTGATTTCCCGGAGGTTCCATGACCCCTGTCCCTTCACATCCCGTGTGTCCCTTTCCCGTGCTGCCCTTCAGGAGCACCCCATGACCCAGAAGCCTTCCCTCCAAAAAGACTGGAGGCGCTTTGCGGTGGTCCCTGAAGGCATCCAGCAGTTCGCGCTGAACGGCTGGTTCGCCACCTGGCCGGACCTGCACCTGCTGGCCGTGGTGTGCCGTCATGGGCGACTGGAGGTGCTGGAGTTCTGCTGGCAGGGTGAGGTGTTCCGGGTGCAGGTGCAGGAGGATGAAATCTGGCTGTTCTGCCAGAACCCACGCTGTTCGCGGGTGCAGCAGCAGGTCCTGCAGCACTTGCTGAACAATGCAAAATCCGGCGTGTGGACTGCACCTGCCCCTCAAAGGTCACGGGTGCAGGCCAGATCTGTGTAAAAAGAGGCAGAAGAGGCATTCTGGCCTCTCCTGCTTTGTTGCACACTGCACCCCCTTCAGAAGTACTGCATGGGGGTGTCGTTCAGGTCGATGATCACGCTTTTGGTTTCCAGGTAGGCTTCCAGGGCCTGCTGCCCAAGTTCACGGCCCAGACCGGAGTGCTTGAAGCCCCCAAAGGGCAAGGTTGGGCTGAGCAGCTGGTAGGTGTTCACCCACACGGTTCCTGCCTGCAGGTTTCGGGTCATGCGCAGGGCCCGTTTGAGGTCTGAGGTCCACACAGCGGCAGCCAGACCGTAAAGGGTGCCGTTGGCGATCCTGAGGACCTCTGCCTCGTCTTCGAAGGGAATCACCACGCTGACGGGGCCAAAGACCTCCTCCTGCGCGATGGGCATGTCTGGCGTAACCCCCGAGAGCACCGTGGGCGGGTAGAAGTACCCCGGAGAAGTTGGTTTTTCTCCGCCTGCGTGCAGGACTGCACCTGCTTTGATGGCGTTTTGCACGTGCCCATCAATGCGGCATTGCTGCTCATGGCTGATCACAGGACCGAGGTCAGGCATCGCGTCGGCAGGTCCAATGGTCAGGGCTCTGGCCCGCTCAGCGAGTTGCTGAACAAAGTCGTCATGGATGCTTTTGTGGACCAGAATGCGGCTCCCGGCCTGACACACCTGCCCTGAATTCAGGAAAATCCCAAACAGCACCCCGGAAATGGCGTGTTCCAGGTTCGCATCTTCAAAAATGATGTTGGGGCTCTTGCCGCCAAGCTCCAATGTCACCCGTTTCAGGTACCCTGAAGCGGCCTGCATGATGTTTTTTCCGGTGGTGGTCTCTCCGGTGAAGGCGATTTTGGGGATCTGTGGGTGGGCCACAATGGCCTTTCCGGTATCGTCTCCGCCGGGAAGCACGGCGATCATGCCTTCCGGGACCCCTGCTTCGGTGAGGATCTCCGCCAGAAACAGGCTGGTGAAGGGGGTTTCGGGAGCAGGTTTCAGGATGCACGGACAGCCTGCAGCGAGGGCTGGACCCAGCTTCCAGACGGGCATCAAAAGGGGAAAATTCCAGGGGGTGATGAGCCCTGCGATTCCCACCGGTTCTTTCTGGGTGAAGGTCAGGTAATCGCCCTGTGGCCCGGCCAGACTGAAAGGCACGGTCTGGCCTCCTGTGTTGGGAATCAGGGTGGCGAAGTAATCCAGGGCGTTGGCACTCATGGGAATTTCCAGCCATTCGGCATAACTGCGGGTCATGCCATGTTCCTGCACCATCAGATCGGCGAGTTCCTCTGACCGTTCCCTCAGCAGGCTTGCGGCCCTGCAGAGGATGCGGGTGCGCTCCAGGGGGTCCATTCCCGTCCAGATGCGGTTCTCGAAAGCCTCGCGGGCCAGACGGACCGCATGGTCCACATCTTCAGGTGTGGCCTGTGCTGCCTGTGCGAACACCTCTCCGGTGGCCGGATTCTCCACCGAAAAAGTCCCGTTGCTGGCAGAGTCACACAACTGTCCATTCAGAAAGATTTTGCCCTCAAAGCGCATCAGACGCCTCCTGGCAGCAAGATGATCCTTCGGGCCTCCCCGGCCTCCAGCGTGTGGATGGCCTCATGCAACTGTTCGAGGGGGTAGCGGTGGCTGATCAGTTCCTGCAGTTTGAGTTTTCCCTCCTGGTACAGGCGGGTGATTTCGGGGATGTCTTCTTCCATGCGGGCCTGACCGTACCAGCTTCCAGTGATGACCTTGCTTTCTGCAGGCAGGGCAAAGGCATTGAAGGTGACTTCCTGATCTGGTGATGCCACCCCGACCACGATGACCTTTCCACCCTTGCGGGCAAGGCCATAAGCCTGCTGGATGGTTTCAGGCCTGCCCACCACCTCAAAGGCGAAATCCACCCCGAGTTGATCGGTCAGGTCGAGGGTCGCCCCGATCAGGTCCGGGGTGTGGAGGGGGTTCAGGGTGTGGGTGGCCCCGAAGTCGCGGGCGTCCTGCAGTTTCTGTTCGGTCCGGTCCATGGCGATGATGGTTGTGGCTCCCATCAGTTTCGCAGTCTGGATCACGTTCAGGCCCACCCCTCCGCACCCAATGACCGCCACCGTGGAACCCGGAGTCACCTGTGCGGTGTGCTTTACGGCCCCGAATCCGGTGAGGACTGCACAGCCCATCACTGCGGCCACCTCGAACGGCAAATCCCTGTCGATTTTCACCAGGGCATTTTCCGGAACCACCGTCTGCTCTGCGAAACACGAGGTCTGGCTGAACTGGTAGACCTCTTCACCCTGCAGGGCAAAAGGGGTGCTGCCATCGGTCTGGGTCCCAAGGGTCATCTGCATGAAGGCCTCTTCGCACAGGTCCGTGCGTTCATGCTCGCAGTACCAGCAGTGGCCGCAGGAGGGCACCCAGTTGAAAATCACATGTTCTCCCACCTGAAACCCGGTCACCCCTTCACCGACCTGCTCGACCACCCCTGCCCCTTCATGCCCGAGGATCAGGGGGGTGAGTTGTGGGATTTTGCCGTAAATCACGCTGAGGTCCGACTGGCACAGGCCTGCAGCTTTGACCCGCACCTGCACCTGTCCTGGTCCTGGTGCCTGTAAATCCACAGAGACCACTTCGGGGGATGTCCCCACCTCCCTGAGCAGAGCCGCCTGAATCATGGGATGAGGTCTCCCATGCCCTGCTCCTGCAGCACCGTGCAGTAGGTTTTAAAAAGGGGCGGCATCAGGGGGAGCAGTTTCAGGGCCTTGGCAATGGACCCACTGGCCTTGATCTGGCCTCTGGCCAGTGCACCGGGAACGTTGAGGCTGCCACTCCAGAAGCGGTGCCCCACATCTCCGAGTTGCGTGAAGGTGACATCAGGAGGGCTTGAGACCGGACCAAACTGGAAACGGATGGGGTCTCCGTTGTCGGTGGGGGTTTTGCCGTCCATCAGGAGCACAAGTTCAGGCTGGGTGTACACAAAACAGACGCTCATCTGGGCCTTGCGCAGGTTGTGGGCAGCGTCGCTGTGCTGTGAGCGGCTGAGCACCTCGGTGAGCACCTGCTGGAAGCTTTCTGGGCTGGAATAAACGGGCATGGCTGCCTCCTTGAATTGGGGATGTGTTTCAAGGTAAGGCCCAGCACACGGGCAGAGAAGGGAACTGGTTACCCCAGGGTGCGCAAAAACTGCCGGGTGGGTTCATCCGCAGGCATGAAACTGACCGTCCAGAGGGCCTCCCCGACCACTTTCAGACGGATCACTTCGAGGTGCACGGTGACAGAGCCCTGCAGGGTGTAGTGGATGGGCATGCTGGAGGCATCATCGAGGGCAGGGTCGAGGTGCGCCCACATCTCCCGGAAACCTGAAAATTGACCCAGGTGCTGGATCTGCTCCTGATAGGCCGGTGTGCCCCTCAGGGGAAGGCTGTCGTGCTTGAACTGGGAGAGCATGAAGCGAATCCACACCTCCCAGTCGTGAATCCTTCCAGAGTGCTGCAAACGGTACAGGGCTTCCACCAGAGGGGGATGGGAGATCAGGCCCACGAGGTGAAGCAGGGACTGCATGCTGGGACTGACCGCCTGCACCTGCCACAGGGCGTCGTGCAGCAAGGTCGGTGCAGGGTGAAGGGTCACGAAATCCCGCAAGAACACACTGACCTGGGTGCGTTCTAAAGGCTCCGGGTGGGCTTCAGGCCGGGCGTGACCGCTGAGCTGAAGCAAAGTCTGCTGCTCTTCCAGGGTGAGGGGAAGCGCCGAGGTGAGGGCCCGGATGAACCGCAGAGAAGGGTTGCTGCGCCTGTGGGTTTCCAGCATGCGCAGGTACTGCCGGGAGTATCCGGTGGCCTGTTCAAGTCCATGCAGCGATTTCTGGTACCGCTGGCGCAGGGTTTGCAGGTATTCGCCAAGGCTGGTCTCTAAGGTCATGGTGTGTCCTCATCTTGACACAAACCTGAACCGGGTTCAAAATGTACACATTCCGAACTGGTCAGACCACTTACCCCTTTCACTGGAGTCTCCATGATTGTGAAACCTGCCGAACATGCCGAAAAAGCCCTGATTGAACGCATCCTGGACGGCCAGTACCCCCAGGGGAGTTTTCTGCCGTCTGAAAGGGATCTGGCTGGGCTTCTGGGGGTCACCCGGCCCACCCTGCGCGAAGCCCTGCAACGCCTTTCCCGCGATGGCTGGCTGGAGATCCAGCAGGGCAAACCCACCCGGGTGAGGCATTACTGGCAGGAAGGAGGTCTGGCCTTGCTGGGCAGCCTCGCCACCCATGAGAACATCACCCCCTTCATTCCCCACCTGCTGCAGATCCGCACCGATCTGGCCCCCAGCTACACAAAAATGGCCGTTGAGAACAACCCCCAGGCTGTTGAGCAGCACCTTTCCCGGACCCCAGAAATCCCTGAAGACTTCGTGCGTTTTGACTGGGAACTCCACCGCCTGCTGTGCCTGGAAAGTGGAAATCCGCTTTACGTGCTCGTGCTCAATGGGTTCCGTGAGGTGTACGCCAGTGCGGGCCTCCTGTACTTCCAGACCCAGGACGCCCGTGACCTCTCTGGAAACTTCTACAGGGAGCTCAGGGAAGCAGCCATCCAGAAAGACGCTTTAAAAGCAGCAGAACTCGCCCGCACCGTGTGCCTGAACAGCCAGAAGCTGTGGTCCAGAGGGCTGTCATGAAACGCTGGAACGGCTGGGGCAACATTCAGACCGAAAATCCGCCTTCTGCCCACACCCTGGAATTCCTGCAGCAGGTGCTGGGACCTGGGACCTCCCAGCAGAGCCTCTCTTTCGAGGAAGCGTGTGCAAAGGTCCCAGACAGCCGCCTGACCGAATCTCCCCTGTGGGACACCCGCAGGGAAACGCGGGTGCGCTACGCAAGAGGGCAGAGCCTCCCGGACCTGATCGCCACCCGCACAGGCCTGGAACTGCATTTTCCAGATGGTGTCGCTTTCCCGCAAAGCACCGAAGAGGTGGAGACCCTGGTGCAAGAGGCCCTGCAAAATGGCTGGACTTTGATTCCTTATGGAGGGGGAACCAGTGTGGCAGGGCACATCAACCCACCCATGCAGGAAAAACCCGTGCTGACCGTCAGCCTGGAACGCATGAATCGCCTGCTTTCGGTGGACACAGAGAGCCACCTGGCCCGCTTTCAGGCCGGGGTGCGCGGGGTGGACCTTGAGGCACAGCTCAGGGCACACGGGTTCACCCTCGGGCACTTCCCGCAGTCTTTTGAGTACAGCACCCTCGGGGGATGGATTGTCACCCGATCCAGCGGTCAGCAGAGCCTGCGGTATGGTCGCATTGAACAGCTTTTCGCCGGAGGTCTGGCGGTCACCCCACAGGGACGCTGGGAGCTCCCTCCCTTGCCCGCGAGTGCCGCCGGAATGGACCTCAGGCAACTCCTTCTCGGATCTGAGGGGCGTCTGGGCATCCTCACCGAGGCCACCGTACGGATCACCCCTCTGCCTGAGCAGGAGGTCTTTCATGCGGCATTCCTTCCCGACTGGCAGCAGGCCATGCAGTGTGTGCGGGAACTGGTCCAGAAGCGCATTCCCCTCAGCATGCTCAGGCTCAGCACCCCCCGTGAGACCGAGGCCAACCTGATCATGGCCGGGAAGCCCCGGGCTGTGCAGGCCCTCAAAAAGCTGCTCTCGGTCAAGGGCATCGGGGATTTTCGCTGCATGCTGCTTTACGGCATGACAGGCACAAAACCTGAAGTCCGGCACCTGAAAGGCCAGGTCCAGAGGGTGCTGCAGAAGCACGGCGGCATGGACACCGGAACCCTGCTCGGCAAGGGCTGGCAGCACAACCGCTTCAGGGCCCCCTACCTCAGAAACCACCTGTGGGAGCATGGTCATGCCATTGATACCCTGGAAACCTGCACCACCTGGGAACGGTTGGAAGACACCCGGCTCGGGATTGAGGAAGCCCTGCAAAACGCCCTGAGAGACGAAAACGAGAAGGTTTTTGCCTTCACGCACCTCTCACACCTGTATCCGTCTGGCAGCAGCCTGTACACCACTTATGCTTTCCGAATTGATCCAGACCCTGAAGTCACGTTGCAACGCTGGAAAAAACTGAAAAGTGCAGCGAGCAGGGCCATTGTGCAGCATGGGGCCACCATCAGCCACCAGCATGGGGTGGGCAGGGACCACGCCCCCTACCTGCCTCCAGAGAAAGGGAACATCGGCATGAAGTTGATGCATACGGTGGTGGATCACCTCGACCCCCAGCGAATTTTCCCTGAGGGTGTGCTGCTTCCGGAGGAGGTGTGACATGCAAAGCACTTTTGACCTGATCGTGATTGGAGGGGGCATCACCGGGGCGGGCCTCTTCAAGGAAGCCACTTCCCGGGGCATGCGGGTGTTGCTGCTCGAAAAGGAGGATTATGCCTGGGGCACCTCGGGCCGTTCCAGCAAGATGGTGCATGGTGGCCTCAGGTACCTGCAGCACGGCCACCTGAAACTCACCCGCGACAGCGTGCAGGAACGGGAACGCCTGCTTCAGGAGGCTCCGGGGCTCATTGAGCGCATCGGCTTTCTGATGGCGGTCTACCAGGAGAAGAGTGTGAACCGCCTGCTGTACGGTGCAGGGCTCGGGATCTATGACCTGATGGCTGGAAACTGGCAACACACCTACCACCATGCAGAAGACTTTCAACTGCTGGCCCCACACCTCAGAAGAGAAGGCCTGATGGGCGGCTACCAGTACTTTGATGCCCAGACCGATGACGCCAGGCTGGTGCTGCGCCTGATTCAGGAGGGATCTCAGGCTGGAGGGACAGCCTTCAACCGGGCTCCGGTGACAGGACTGATCACCCGACAGGGACAGGTTTCCGGAGTGACCTACCACCATGCAGGAAAAGAGCACACCGCCCACGGTCTGGTGGTCAATGCCACTGGCGTGCAGTGCGACCATTTCCGTGAAGCCCTGCAGGAAAAACCCAGGCTTCGGCCCCTGAGGGGCAGCCATCTGGTGATCCCCCACCACCGGCTTCCCACCTTGCAGGCCCTTGCCTTCCAGCATCCTGCGGATGGTCGCAATGTCTTTGTGCACCCCTGGCACGGGCATGTCCTGATCGGCACCACCGATGTGGACCATGCAGCTCCGTTGCACCTCGAACCCCACATCAGCCCGGAAGAACAACAGTACCTGCTTGAGGGGGCCAGATACGCATTCCCAGGGGTGAACCTGCAAGCAGCAGACATCACCGCCACCTGGGCAGGGGTGCGGCCTGTGGTTTCTTCGGGGCAGAAAGATCCCAGCAAAGAGGCCAGAGAGCACCTGATCACCATCGAAAAAGGCCTGACCACCGTCACGGGGGGCAAACTCACCACCTTCCGCCTGACTGCACAAGAAGCCCTCTGCACCATGGGCGAGACCTTCAAAACAGACTTTGGCACACCCACCACCCGCATCTTTGACCCGTGTGCCCCCATGGCAAATGCTCTGGTTTCTGCAAGCACCCTCAAACGCCTGCAAGGGTACTACGGAGCAAAAACCGAACAGGTGCTCTCTGGAAACCTCACCCCCCTGCATGGCACCCAGTACCTGCAGGCCGAGGTGCAGCACGCGGCCACCGAGCAGGTGCAGCACCTTTCCGACCTGATGCTCCGAAGGCTCCGGCTGGGATTTTACCTCCCTGAAGGCGGAAAACCCCTGCTTCCTGGGGTCCGGGATCTGGCTCAACCCGTGCTGGGCTGGAGTGACAGCCGCTGGGAACAGGAAGAAAACGCCTATCTGGAACTCTGGGCCTCCCACTACCAGAAACACCATGAAACACCTGCTCTCCATTGACAACGGCACCCAGAGCCTCAGGGCCCTGCTTTTCACCCCGGATGGACAGTTGCTGGCCTCCCATCGGGTGAGCTTTTCTCCGTATGAAAGCCCTGAACCGGGATGGGCAGAAAAAGACCCGCTGGTGTACTGGAATGCCGCAGGGACAGCGTGTCAGGCCCTGTGGGACCAGGGGTTTTCTCCCGAAGATGTGCTGGGCGTGGCGGTCACCACCCAGCGTGGGACGGTGGTCAACGTGGACCACAAAGGCCATCCCCTCAGGCCCGCCATGCTGTGGCTCGATCAGCGTCAGGCCACCCAGTTGCCCACACTGCCCTGGCTGTACCGTGCAGGAGTCGGTCTGCTGGGATTGCAGGACACCATCAAATACGTCCAGGGACAGGCAGAGGCCAACTGGCTCAGAGAACACCAGCCTGAACTCTGGGAGCGGACCCACAAGTACTTGCTGCTCTCCGGGTACCTGAATTTCAAACTGACCGGTCAGTTCGTGGACAGTGCTGCAGCACAGGTGGGGTACCTGCCTTTCGATTACCGCCAGCAGAGATGGGCGCACCCCCTGGACCTCAAAAGGCACATTGCGCCCATCTTGCAGAGCAAATTGCCAGACCTGAAACCTGCTGGACAGGTGCTTGGGCACATCACCCCTTCTGCCAGCACACACACGGGCCTGAAGGTGGGCACACCTGTGGTGTCCTGTGCGGCAGACAAGGCCTGTGAAGCGCTGGGAAGTGGCATCTTCAAACCCGGACAGGCCGCCATCAGTTACGGAACCACGGCCAGCATCACCACCACCTCCAGAAAGTACTGCGAGATCGAGCCATTCATTCCCCCTTACCCCAGTGCCCTGCCCGGACAGTACAACCCGGAAGTGCAGACGTTCCGGGGCTTCTGGATGGTCTCCTGGTTCAAGGAGGAGTTCGGACTGCAGGAGGTGATGCACGCCGAACAGCACGGTCTCCCAGCCGAAGTGCTCTTTGACCGCCTGATCGAGGAGGTGCCTCCAGGCAGCTACGGCCTGATGTTGCAACCGTACTGGACGCCAGGCCTGCGCAGACCTGCCCCGGATGCCAAAGGGGCCATCATCGGGTTTGGGGATGTGCACAAGAGGCCCCACCTGTACCGGGCCATTCTGGAAGGTCTGGCGTACAGCATGCGGGAAGGCAAAGAACGCCTGGAGCGCAAAACCCACCAGAAGATCCGTGAAATCCGCATTGCCGGAGGTGGGGCGCAGAGCGACCAGATCATGCAGATCACCGCAAATGTTCTGAACCTGCAAGTCTCCCGCACCCACACCCCGGAAGCATCCGGTCTTGGGGCGGCCATCACCGTGGCGGTGGGCCTAGGGGTGCATCGGGATTTTGCAACTGCCCTGAAGCAGATGACCCGTCCAGGGCGCATTTTTCAGCCCCAGACTGCTGCCACTTCCACCTATGATGCACTTTACTGTCGGGTGTATCGGCACATGTACCCACAGCTTTCTCAGCTGTACCGGGAGATTCAGAACATCACAGGGTATCCCCGGTCTTGCTGAACCTTTAGATCTCCACTGCAAAATTCAGATTTCTGTAGGAGTGGCCCTCTTACACTGGATGCAACTTCAAGCCTGTGCCCCGGGCGTTCCCCTCTGCTGCCCGGT
The DNA here is from genome assembly GCF_007990775.1 of Deinococcus cellulosilyticus NBRC 106333 = KACC 11606. Taxonomy (NCBI): domain Bacteria; kingdom Thermotogati; phylum Deinococcota; class Deinococci; order Deinococcales; family Deinococcaceae; genus Deinococcus; species Deinococcus cellulosilyticus. Next base: position 194,277 of record NZ_BJXB01000007.1, read on the forward strand.
GACACTTTCCTGCCCCTGAATTTGTGCTGTTCCTGGTTGCTGTCCGGTGTGTTCCAGAAAGGCAGGTGCGAAAGTGTTTTTCAGCAAGAAAGCCAGATCCACCCTTCCAGCACATTTCCTCCCGAGACCCGCGTTGCTGCAGGACACCCTGCACAACCTGCCTGACATCTGGACCGTGAAGGAGGACGTGCAGGTCACTCACCTGCACACCTGCACCGTCCTGATCTCCACGCATGGTTGTTTTCTGGTTTTTCCCCAGGACACTGCTGGCGTGATCTTGCACAACCCCCGCTCGCTGATTGTGAACGACCAGAACCTGATGCCGCAGGTGGCGATGGTCCAGCAGAGCACCCAGAGCTTTGAGCGCGTGACAGGCAGCCGGGCACAGGCCCTGATGGTCTTCAGGCAACTGGTGGAGCCGGATGAACTCCGGGCGAAGCGTCTGTTTGATTCCACTGTGCGGGAGTGGGAGATCGACACCGTGAAAATCCTCACCTGGGAGAGCCTGAAACCCTACTTGCAGCAGTTCAAGAGCAAGACCCTGCAGGTTGAGGAGACCGTGCAGCTCACCCTGAGTTTGCGCAAGCTCGCTCTGCCCTGATCTGCAGGTTTTCTGGAGAGGGAATGTCCCTCTCCAGATGTTTTGCCCTGAAAGCCGTGAAGAGGGCTGGACAACATTGCATCATGCTATAGATTTTCGATATCGAAATACGATATAAAGGGACATCAACCCACTCATAACACGGACAGGCCCCTGTGCCAGAGATCCGGTCCTTTGCCTTTCTTCCTGGAGGTTTCATGCGTTTCCCCCTGCTTTGCACCCTGGCTTTCTTCTGCACGGGCATTTCTGCAGCCCAGCAACTCTGTGATGAAGCATTTTTCCCCAGCCAGTACCGAACCAATGACCGCTGGGCCATGCTCGCCCACCAGGGCAAGGATGGCTGGCTTTTTGGTGAAATGGACTGGCAGGTGCCGCAGCGCAACCTCGACAGCCGGGAGCACCTGCAGCAACTTGTGCAAGCCTTCAAGAAACAGGGCACCCAGGTGGTGATGGTGGATGTTCCCCCCAGACTTCCGGTGCACCAGAACAAACTGGACCCCTCCCGCCGTCCCAGGCCCTTCTCGGCGCAGGAGTACCGCAACAATTACGCGGCTCTGCACAGGGAACTGCAGAAACTGGGCATCATCGCACCGAATTTGCTGGAAGACGCCCTGAAGTACAAAGCAGGCCCCTACTTCCAGAAAACCGACCACCACTGGACCACCGAGGCCGCAAAGCACGTGGCAGGCCTCATTGCAAAAGAGATCCTGAAACTCCCGGCAGCCAAAAAGATCCCCGGTGTCCCCTCCACCCTGAAGATCACCCGCAGGCCCAACAACGGCAGTTACGCCCGCATGGCCAACACCATCTGCAACTCCGGGTACAAGGATGAGGTCATCAACAGTTATGAGGCTGTGGAAAAACAGCAGGGAAGCCTTCTGGGTGAGGTCTCCCCGGATGTGGTGGTGGTGGGCACCAGTTTCAGCGAACGCCACGAGTACACCACCGACAACTCCTTTCCGGAAACACTCAAGCACGCCCTGCAAAAAGACGTGCTGAATGCTGCCGTGGAAGGAGGAGGATCTTTTGCTGCTCTGGAAGCCTACCTGATGTCAGAAACCTACCAGAAGCACCGTCCCAGAGTGCTGGTCTGGGAAAACACCTTCTACAATGGTGAAATCAACAATTCCTGGGCCCTGTGGCGCCTGATTCCGCTGGTGCGGGGAGGCTGCAGCAGCACGGTGGCCTGGAAAGGAACGGGCAACCTCTCGCGTCGCCTCACCATCGACCTGCCTCGCAGCCTCAAACTGGGCAAAGATTACGCTCTGAAACTGCAGTTCAGTGACACCCGGCTTCTGAAGTTCCAGACCACCCTGGATTACGCTGTTGGCTCTGTGGGACTCCAGACCGAGCGTTCCTGGCGCATACCCAACAACGGGGAATACTACACCCTGCTTGTGCGCCCCGATCCCATGGAGCGCATCACCGTGCATTTTGAAGGAAGCCAGCCTTCTGGCACCTATTCTGCGGTGCTCTGCAAACTGAAGTAGCCTGCCAGGATGTCCTGTCGGGGATGAAAAAAGAGGACTGGTTTCAAGCCCAGTCCTCTTTTCTGCGTTCTACAGACCAGCAGGATTCACCTGAAATCTTTGCGCCACTGTCGGGCAAGTTTCAGGGCAAATTCGGGCAGGCGGGGACCGATCCAGCGGATGGAGTCATCCACCGCGTAAATGTGGCGGTTTTTGCCTGCCGGGGTCAGGGCCACACCGGGCATCTTCAGGGCACCCTCCACCCCTCCCACGGCTTCCAGGCCACGGTTCAGCATGATGATGGCCTCGGGGGCCATGGCCACCAGGGCTTCAGAAGTCAGGGGTTTGCTGCCCCCTTCAAAGGTGGCAACATTGACCCCCCCTGCCAGCTGAATCAGGGCCTCGCTTCCTGTTCCTGAGCCGTAGATCACCCCGCTGTCCGGGCCGTGGGCATACAGGAAGAGCACCTTCGGTTTCTTTTTCGGGAGGCTTGCTGAAATGGAGGACATCTGGCTGGTGATGGTGTTCATGACGGCTTTTTCGCTCTGGGTGACCCCGTAGGCCTGGGCCACCATGTGAATGCGGGTTTTGAGGCTGTCCAGCCCTCCGGTTTCAGAAGAGGGCAACACCAGCACCGGCACACCGGCATTCCTCAGCTGTTTCACCAGCGTGGTGTTGGAGGGCATGGCGAAGTTGTCTGCTGTGCCGATCACCAGGTCAGGTTTCAGGCCGATCACCCCTTCAACAGGGATCTGGGCCCAGTGGCCCACACTCGGGATGCTGTTTTCCGGGAAAGTCCCGGTGATGTCTTTGCCCACCACCGTTTTGCCCTTGCCCAGCTTGAAGATGATTTCCAGGGTGCTGCCGTTCAGGGCAACCACCCTTTTGGGGTTCTGCACATTGACGGTGACCCCATCCACACCTGTGACAGGTGCAGCCAGAGAAAGAGACAGCAGCATGAGGGAAGCGGGGATCAGGGTGCGTTGAAAAACATTCATGAAAGCTCCTGTGGATGAAGAGGTGAGGAAAAACTCAGGGCTGCTGGAGGTTTGTTCTGGCTTTCTGCACCAGGCCCTTGATGGCCTGATGGGCCTGCCCACCGGTTTTGACGGCCTGCTCAAAGTCCACGAAGCGGCTTTCGCTGCGGTCTTTTGCGGTGACGGTGAGTTCCAGGGCGTCGGTGTAGATCTCTTTCAGGCGGGCCTCCTGGGCCCAGGTGGCGTCGGTGAGCCCGTGGGCGAGGACCAGCATTTCCCGCAGGTGGTCACTGTTGATGTGCCCGATGGTGCTGCGGGTGGAATTGGGAGACAGGGGAATGCGTTCAGTCTGGGTCATCAGAAGGTCCTTTCAGAATTCAGCGGGCAGAGACCACCAGCGGGCATCCAAGCACGGGATGCTCGATCACCTGCACGGGGTAACCGTAAGCCTCGAACAGCACCTCTGGACGCAACACGTCGGCAGGGCTTCCCTGTGCCAGGATGCATCCCTGCTTCATCAGCACAATCTGGTCTGCGTACTGGGAGGCCAGGTTCAGGTCGTGCAGCACAGCCATCACCCCGACCCCCGAGGCGCAGAGGTCCCGTGCGATCTGCAGGGTCTGGTGCTGGTGGGAGAGGTCCAGGCTGCTGGTGGGTTCATCGAGCAGCAGCACTTTTTCGCCTGCTGTGCCTGCAAGCTGGGCCAGCACCCGGGCAAGGTGCACCCGTTGGAGTTCTCCACCCGAAAGGGTCAGGCAGTTGCGGTGCTCGTAGCCTGCAAGGCCCACCTTGCGCAGGCAGTCCAGCACAATCTGCCTGTCCCCGGAGGTTTCACGCTGCTTTTGCTGGTGGGGGATGCGGCCCAGCATCACCACGTCCTGCACCTCATAACCGAAAGTCATGGGGGTGCTCTGGGGCAGCACTGCACGTTTGCGGGCCAGGGGTCTGGCAGGGTGTTGTGGAAGGGGAAGCCCGAACAGCTCAACGTTCCTGAGGTTGCCGAATTCTCCGGCAATGTGTTTCAAGAGGGTGCTCTTCCCTGCCCCGTTGCAGCCCAGAACAACGAGCAGCTTTCCAGCTTTCAGGCTCAGGGTGAGGTTTTTCAGCAGGTCCTGTCCCTGAACGGTGAAATTCAGGTCTGAAACCTGCAAGACAGGCTTCTCGGCAGCCACACTCACAGTTTTCCTGCCTTGCGGGTGGTGTTGAGCAGGTACAGGAAGAAAGGAGCCCCGATCAGTGCAGTGACAATGCCGATGGGCACCTCTGCGGGAATGGCGATGGTGCGGGCAGCGAGGTCCGCGAGAACCAGCAAAGACGCTCCAAGCAGGGCAGATGCAGGAAAGAGCACCCTGTGGTTGGGTCCAAGCCAGAGCCGGATCAGGTGGGGCACCGTGAGGCCCACAAAACCAATCATGCCGGACACAGCCACCCCTGCCCCCACTCCGAGGGCCACCAGGGTGACGATGACCCATTTGAGGGCATCCACTGGAATCCCCAGGTGACGGGCCCCCTGCTCTCCGAGGGAAAGGGCATTGAAGCTGCTGGCCAGGAAGGGCATCAGCATCACACTGATCAGCAAAAAAGGTGTGGCGACCATCAGGGTTTCCCAGGTGGCTCCGCCCAGCGATCCCAGTTGCCAGAAGGTGATGCTTTTCAACTGCTCATCGGTGGACAGAAAGGTGAACAGGCCTGTTCCGGCCCCGCACAGGGCATTGATGGCAATTCCAGAGAGCAGCATCGCCATCACATTCACCCGACCCTGCTCCTGGGAGAGCAGGTAGATCACTGCAGTGGTGACCATGCTGCCCACGAAAGCAGCCACCTGCAGGGAGTAGAGCCCAAAACTGTGGAGGCCCAGCACCACTGTACCCGCCACCGCCAGAGACGCTCCGCTGGAAATGCCCAGCAATCCCGGATCGGCCAGCGGGTTGCGAAAGAGCCCCTGCATGGCGGCACCACACACGGCCAGGGCTGCGCCCATCAGGGCACCCAGCAGCACCCTCGGCAGGCGGATGGCGTGTAGAACAGCAGCCTGCTGGTCTTCAAAAGCCACCAGCGGAGAGAGCCCCAGGTCGGTCAGGAAGATGGAAATCACCTGCAGGGGTGAAATGCTGACTGCCCCTGTGCCAATGGCAAGGATCAGGCTGGAAACAAGCAGAAGCGGCAGAATCAGCAGGGCAGGCAATTTCTGGCGTTTGTGTGGTGCGGAAGCAGTGAGGGTGGTCATGGTTCTGCTTCAGGCAGGAACGGCGCATTCGCTGAGGATCTGGGTGGTCCAGCGGTCGATGCGTTCATCGTTCAGGTCTTCCTGGTTGTCGTAATCCAGGGCCAGTCCCACGAAACACTCTCCCCGCTGTCCGCGTGATCCCACGTGTTCATAGCCTTCCACGCTGGTGAAACCGACGAGGGTGGCCCCGATCTTTTCAAATTCTTCGGCCAGAATGCCCAGGGCGTCCTGGAAGGTGTCCGCATAGGTGTACTGGTCTCCCGCACCGAACAGGGCAACCGTTTTTCCCGTCAGGTCGAGTTGGCGCAGGTCGGTGAGCGCACTGTCCCAGTCGTCTTGCAGGTCTCCAATGTGCCAGGTGGAGCAGCCAATGAGAATGAGGTCAAAATCCTGCATGCGGGCCAGTTCCTTGCGGCTCACGTCGATGACCTCGACTGTGGCTCCTGCTTTGTGTTCCAGTTGCTGTGCAACGGCCCTGGCCGCCTGTTCGGTGTTGCCGTAACTTGATCCGTAGAAAATGCCGACGTTCATGGAACTTCCTCCTGCCCATTCACCACAGGATCAGGCCAGCACACACAAGGAAGGAGGTCGGCCTCGGGTGTGCCGCAGCGTGCTGGCCTGATCGGGTGCAAGCAATCTTTTCTAATCCGATCATTTTAATCAGGATTAGTGATGCCAATATAAAAGAACAATCCCGAGCTGTCAACTCGGGATTGAGGTGTCGGCTGGAGTGGTCAGGCTGTTTCGTACTGGTTGCAGCTGAACTCCTCACGGGTCATCAGGGCAGCGTGGTTCATCTCGCTTTCCAGCTGCACAAAAGCCAGCGAATCGTCCTTGTGTTCGGGAGTGGTCAGTTCACAGATGCCCACATGGGCTTGTGGCTCGTGTTCCCAGTGTTTGCAGTTCCCACAGGATACCGTTTGCATGTTGAACTCCTTCCGAGGACACCCATCCTCACCCTTCAAGGTAGCGGTAGAGCACAGCCCTTTCAACGCACCATTCTGAGTGGATTGCTGGGGAATACACCTGATTTCAGTCTTCCAGAGGTACTTTCAGCTGTTCTGTGGGGATCTCAGAAACACCATTCACCTGCTCGAGGTCACGGGTGATGTGGAAAAAGACCTGGATCAGGTGCATGATCCCCTGGCCTTTGGCAGGCAGGGACAACAGGGTTTCGGTCAACCTGCGGTAATACCACAACGTGGGGCTTTTTCCAGCGTTGAACCTTTCCCAGAAAGCGTCACCAAGCACCAGGGTGTTTTCCAGCAGGTTTCTGGCGTTGTGGTATTTGTCTGCCACAGCCACCAGCAGCACGTCCTCAGGCTTGGTGGCCAGACCCGCAATGATGCCCTCTTTGCGGTCATACCAGCTCGCTTTGCGACCCATCAGGTCCCGCTGTTCCCGGCTGGCGTCGGTGCAACCCAGCACCACCTCCAGCACCTTCTGCCCAAAGCGTTTTTTTATTTCTTCTGCAAGGTCTCCGCTGATGTCTTCCAGGGTGTCATGCAGGAGGCCCGCAATGGCCTGGTCTTCGTTGCCGCCATATTCCAGAACCACACTGCTCACCCCCATCAGGTGGGTGAAATAAGGCACCTCTGACTGTTTGCGGGTGTGATGCTGGTGCTTTTGCAGGGTGTAGGAAACGGCTCTGGCAAAACGCTCGGTCAGCACAGTCATGAACACCTCCAGAAGACAGGGACACCACATCAGGGGTCTCAGCAGGGTAGCAGGTGCCTGTTGATTTCGCCATGCAATTCCTGAGGTTTGCTCTGCGCATCTCTGAAAAATCTGTTGCTCAGAGGCTTCGGAGGACCCAGGTGCCATCCTGGGATGTTGATTCATTGGAAGCCATCGAGAAACATTAAACTTGACAATTCCGATTATTTTTGTCAACTTTAGTCATTCACTGCTGCCTGCATAACACCCAGGCTGAATGGGCAGGAAAGGAACCCCCAGAAATGTGTCAGGTGAAAACAGTACTGTGTCAATTCAGTCCTCTGCGCCAGATCACCATGTGCGTGCACGAAGTGGTTTTTGTGCAATGGGACCACACCCAGGTGCAACTCCTGCGTTCCCAGTTTGAGCAGATCCAGCGCACCCTCTCGGCCTTTGAGCAACCTGAGGTGTTTCTCTCGCCTGAGCTCGAGCTCTCTCCCACCCCACAGGGCATCCGGGTGTGGTTCCGTCAGGGAGGAATGCTGATTCAGCAGCGGGACTGGGAGACGTTCTCACAACTCTTCCAGCGCGGAAGCCTTGTGCTTCATGAAACGGTCTCTCCTTCTCCGCGTTTCCTCAGTTGAAAGGACCTTTTCCATGCACGATCTGAAACGCCCACTTCACCCAGAATTTGAAAGGAACCACATGCCCTCTGCAATCAACCCCATCTTTTTGAACCCTTCTTGTGGGAGGGCCTGACCATGTGGATTTCCACCAAAGCACAGTACGGGCTGCGGGCCCTGATTGAAATCGGCAAAAAACCCGGGCAGTGGGTGGCCCTCAAGGACGTGGCTGCAGTGCAGGACATCAGCCTGCATTATCTGGAGCAGATTGCCTCCAGCCTGCGCAAAGCAGGGTTTCTGCAAAGCATCAGGGGCGTAAATGGCGGCTACCAGATTGCCCGTCCTGCTTCAGACATCCTGGCTTATGAGGTGGTGCTCGCCATGGAAGGGAGCCTCACCTCTGTGAGCTGTCTGGACGATGCAGACAGCTGTGGACAGACCGGACAGTGTGCCACCGAAAGCCTGTGGCGCAAAGTGGACGCCGCAGTCAAAAGGGTGCTGGGCCAGACCACCCTCGCTGACCTGATCCGGGAGAGCATCGAACTCGACCACCAGAAGCTGATTCAACTGGAGGATCAGCCTCCTCTGGTGGACACCCTGAAGTCTTCTGGAACCCACTGAAACGGTCATTGCAAGACCAACAATGAAGGTTGCTGTGCTGTTCTGGCCGCTTTCTGGTGATTTCGCTCAATATGTTATAAGTGAAATTGTGTATCATCAATTCAGTGATGCACGATTTTGAGCAGTGCCAGAAAGAACTGGACCGTTGCCTGTGGATGCTGGGGCACAGCACCGCACAGGAAGGCCATGCCCATGCCATTCAGGGCCTGCGGCGCGCCTACTGGCACATCCGGCCCTACACCCGACAACCTGACGATGACCAGCCCTTTGGTCAACTGGGCAGCAAACGCATGACCCACCGCAACTGGGCCACCGGACGCTGGAAGGCCCTGGAACTCGTGCAGTTGGCGCTCACCGATCTGCACACCATCGACAACACCAGGCCGGGATGTTGCAATGAACTGGCCCATCTGATCTACCGGGCCTATGAAACCCTTTGAGTCAGGATTTCCAACCAAGCTGTTGTACCATGAAAGGCACCATGCACACGGATCAGGAACCCCTGCTCACCTCCGATGACCTGAGAGGACGGGGATGGTCGGAACGCATGATCCAGCAGTTGCTGCCCACGCCTGATGCCCTCATGCATCGCAGGAGCCCACAGGGGTCCAGACCCGTCCATCTCTATCTGGAAGAGCGTGTTCGGGAAGCAGAAACAGGGACGGTCTTCGCTGAACTCCTTGAAAAGTCCATCGTGGCACAGGAGCGTGCTGCCAGAGCGCGCGAAAAACGGCATCAGAAGCGGGTGCAGGACATTCAGGCACATGTGCAGGCTTTTTCCGCAGGGCATCTGCGAAACATCCTGAGCCCACAGCAGGTTGAGCATCTGGCCGCAATAGAACAGGTGCCTTTGCGTCTGGTGGTCTGGGGTTACCACTTTCGGGATGCTCAGCGCCACCAGCACCGCCATGGTCTGGGAAATCTGGGCAAGAGGTACATGCAGGATCTCGAAAGGCAACTTCTGATCCGCACGGCAGAGGTCCTGAAACAGGTGTATCCCTGGGCTTACAGCCAGAACCATCCCTGAGATCAAGCCCTGTGCTTTGCATCAGATCCCAGATTGTGCACAGCACAACAGGCCGACAGCAGTTTTCAACACAGGTTTTATTTCCAGATTTTCAGAGCTTCAAAAATCCAGAATTTCAAACATCTGACTTTTCCTTGCACAGCATGCCCTCAACCTGTTATGCTGTGCACGAATGTTTACAGCTTCACACCTCTAAAAATCCAGATTTTCAGATTTTTAGAGCTTCAAAAATGGAGGTCCATGAAAGTCATCACCGTTCTCGGATTCAAAGGTGGCGTGGGCAAAACCACCACCGCCGTACACCTGGCCCAGGCCCTCTCCAGAAAAGGCAAAACCCTGCTCGTGGACGGAGACGCCAACCGCAACACCCTGGGGTGGGCTTCCTCTGGTCACCTTGCCCCCACCACCATCAGCGAAAAACAGGTGCCCCGGCACATGAACCAGGGCTACGAGTACATGGTGATAGACTCTGCAGCACGCCCCAGCCCTGACGAAGTGCGTGACCTCGCAGAAGCCAGCACCTTGCTCATCCTTCCCACCACCCCCGAAGCCATGTCCCTGCAGGTGCTTCTGGAAACTGCCCAGACCCTGCAGAAGGTGGGGGCCAGCAACTACCGGGGGCTTCTCACCATGATCCCCCCTCACCCCAGCAAGGAAGGCGAAGAAGCCCGCACCTTCCTGCAATCCGAAGGCTTCCCCCTGCTTTCGGCCCACGTGCGCCTGACCAAAGCTTTCCGGGATGCCAGTGCCTCTCAGGTTCCGGTGGTGCAGGTCAAGAGTGCGCAGGCCAAAAACGCCTGGCTGGATTACGAGCAGGTCACCCGTGAAGTTCTGGCCTTGCTGGAGGAAGCCTGATGTCCCGGTTCGCCAACCTGAAAAAAATCATTGAAAGCCCGGAAGCAGAGCCCGAAGTGACCCTGGAGGCAGCACAAACCCCTGCTGCACCTGAGCCTGTCCTGGCTGAGCCTGCTCCAGCCAGTTCAATCCCTGCTGCAGAACCCAGAAGAAAACGGGGCCGTCCCGAGGGCAAACGCAGTGATCCCACCTTCACCGGAACCACCTTCTATGTCGAAAAATCCGTGCTGCTCGATGCACAGGTCAAACTGCTGCAAGAAGGCAAGACCCGTGATGTTTCAGAAGTGGTCAATGGCCTGCTGAAGTTGTGGACCGCTGGAAAAGTGAAGCTCTAAAGGGTCGTTAAAATTCAGATTTCTGGAGCTCCAGTCACAGCATGTGCTGTGACTTTTCTTCTGTCACCCACCCTGCAGGAAGAGGGAGGCCAGACCCGCGTATCCCTGCGCTCTCCCTCATGGCACCCCAAAAGGCCCTTGCTGCTGCGAGGTCTTAAGGGCCAGCAATCTGGTTCCGTGAGTCAGCCAGCAGGTTTGCTGGGCTGAGAGACCACACTGGGCCTCTGTCCATAGATCCACTCGAACATGCGTCCCCGCAACGAATCCTGGAAAGAGCCCAGTTCTGTCAGGAGGTCATCTCTGCAGGCATACCATTTTCCCTGCTCCAGCACAAATCTGGAGAGGCTCTGGTCCAGAGGGCAGAGTCCGGCTTCACAGCCTTTTCCCAGAAAGTCCATGTTGCTGTGGGTGAGGGCTTCAAAGAGGGTCTCGCCAGTGTTGCTGAATGCGGGGGCCTGTTCTGAGATGCGCTGTTCTGTGCTGGCATACAGTTCATCCAGATCCAGCCACCCCTCTTCCAGCCCGAATTGAGGCCAGATCAGCAGAATCCGGCGGGGGATTGCCCATTTTGTCCAGGGGAAACGTGCATTCCAGAACGTTCCAGACACCCAGAGGGCACGAACACGGGTGGGAATGTTGCGGGCCCGGGCAAAAGCTTCCAGGCAGGCAATGCGCTGGCTGCAAGATCCCTTGCCCTTGCGCAGTGTGACAGAAGCAGGTTGCCATTCATGGACGGTGTAGATGGGAAGGACCTGCTCAGCGATGGCCTGATGGGCAAGTTGCAGGTCCACTCTGCTGGAGCCTGTCTGCGGAACAGACTTCAGCAGTTCCTGAACGTCTGGCATGTGAAAGTCCAGAATTCTGGTGGCTTTCAGGTGGGGGTGCTCCATGCCTTGATTTTAGAGCATCTGTCAGAAAAACAAGGGGTTGCCAGCAGAAGTTGGGGGTTCTGGAATGAGAGGCTTCTTTTGAGGCCTCTCATTCCACTGATAAAGGCAGTCATCCGATGGTCCTGTGAACAAGATGACAGGGCTGAAGGTTGCCGGAAATCCCTTGTCGGGTCATGTGTTTGGTGGACGAAAATCACGTCAACCAGAAGAGTCTCGTTTCACCCGTGCCCTCATGCTCACAGGCGCACTTGCAAACCCACACGTCTGAAACTGGTCAGGAGTGCAACCACCCGATTGCTCCTGATGGACAACACCATTTCAGGAGGTGTCTGCTCTCAAAGCATACTGGCAGGGGTGCATTTCTGGTGACAGGTCCAATCCAGGGAGCCCCTGGAAGGAGGACAAACAAACTGCCCTCCTGGTCCTTTCTCGGGAGGTCTGGCTGAAGCTCAAAGCATCAAATGGACATCTCCTGAACAGGCGGCCCGATGAACCTTCCTGTGATGGAGCGCGGTTCATCTTGAAGCTTGCCGGGAGGTCCAGAAAACAGCACCTCTCCCCCACCGCTCCCACCTTCCGGGCCAAGGTCAATGATCCAGTCAGCCTGGCGGATCACGTCCAGGTGGTGTTCAATCAGGATCACACTGTTTCCGGCATCCACAAGCCGGTCAATGATCTTCATGATCAGTCCGATGTCCGAAAGGTGAAGGCCTGTTGTGGGTTCGTCCATCACGTAGATGCTGCCCTGCTTGTGCAGTTCGGTGGCGAGTTTCAGTCGCTGGCCTTCACCGCCAGACAGGGTGCTCAAAGGCTGCCCGAGTTTCAGGTAGGAGAGGCCCACATCGAACAGGGCCTGCAGCACCGGCTGGATTTTCTTCTCGGTGAAAAAGGGAACGGCTTCTTCCACGGTCATGTCCAGCACGTCACTGATGGTTTTGCCGCGCAGGGTGTGGATGAGCACTTCAGCTTTGTAGCGTTTGCCCTCACAGACCTCACAGGGGGTGGAAATGCCCTCCATGAAGGCCAGATCGGTGTAAACCACACCCAGACCGTTGCAGTTCGGGCAACTGCCTTCCGAGTTGAAACTGAAAAGGGAGGCCGGGGCACCGCTGGCCTTTGCGAAGGATTTGCGGATCTCGTCCATGATGCCTGTGTAGGTGGCCGGGGCAGAACGGCTGTTGGCTCCCACCCTGGACTGGTCGATGACCACTGCATCCGGGTGCTGCTCCACAAAAATGTCGTTGATCAGGGTGCTTTTCCCCGAACCTGCAACCCCCGTCACCACCGTCAGCACCCCTGTGGGGATCTGCACGGTCACGTCTTTGAGGTTGTGCAGGGTGGCATGTTCCACAGTCATCCATCCTGTGGGAGGCCGCCCCTTTTGCTTGATGGGGAGGTGCTGCCCCAGATGCCGTCCAGTGAGGGTCCCAGAGGTCTTGAGGGCCTCATAAGTCCCTTCAAAGACCACCTCTCCCCCATGGGTGCCTGCTGCGGGTCCCATGTCCACAATGTGGTCTGCAATTCGAATGACATCCGGGTCATGCTCGACCACCAGCACGGTGTTGCCCTTGTCACACAGTTTGCGCAGGAGGCCATTGAGGCGTCCCACATCCCTTGCATGCAGACCCACACTGGGTTCATCCAGGATGTAAAGCATGTTGGTGAGGCTGTTTCCAAGGTGCCGCACCATTTTGATGCGCTGGGATTCCCCTCCAGACAGGGTGGCTGTTTCACGGCTCAGGCTCAGGTAACCCAGGCCGATGTCCACCAGATGTTCGAGTCGCTCAATGAGTTTGTCTGCAACCCGCCGTGCCACCGGATCATCCAGTCTTTTGAGAAATTCCACCAGGGCCACGCTCTCCAGATCAGAAAGCTCTGCGATGTTGCGACCATCAATCTTGCAGGCCAGGGCTTCCTGGTTGAGCCTCTGACCATGGCACACCGGGCAGGTCAGGGTGGTGGTGAACTGCTCAAACACCGCCCGGTTGCGCTCGGACATGGTGGCACTGTCTTTCTTGGTGAAACGCTCCATCAGGCCCAGGTAGGTCAGGTTGAAATCCGAAAAGGACACTTTGCGGCCACCTGCCCCATACAGCAGGATCTGCATTTCCTCGTCACTGTACTGCTCCAGGGGTTTGTCGTTGTCGAAAAAGCCCGACTGGGCATACACCTTCCACATCCACTTGCCCACCTTGAAATCCGGGTGCAAGATCGCTCCCTGATTCAGGGATTTGCTGCGGTCCAGAAACTTGTCAAGGTCGATCTGCACGGTTTTCCCGATGCCCTCGCACTCCGGGCACATGCCCTGCGGGGTGTTGAATGAAAACCGGAAGGCTGCACCCACATGGGGCTGTCCCACCCTCGAAAACAGCACCCGCAAGAATGAGGCGATGTCCGTGTAGGTCCCGACTGTCGATCTGGAGCCCCCTCCCACACGCTTCTGGTCGATGATGATCGGGGCATTCAGGTGCTCGATGCGATCCACATCGGGTTGCCCGTAATGGGGCAGGAATCCCTGGGCAAATGCAGTGAACGTCTCGTTGAGTTGCCGCTGGGCCTCGGCAGCGATGGTGTCGAACACCAGAGACGATTTCCCCGATCCGGACACTCCGGTGAAAACCGTGATCTTCTCTTTGGGGATGCGCAAACTGACATTCTTGAGGTTGTTTTCGCGGGCACCGTGAATCTCAATGAAAGCATGGCTCATGCAGTGGACTCCTGTGAAGAGGCTGCCCTGGGACACGTGTCAAACCCGGAGCAGGAATGAAACCAGAACGCCTTGCTGACCTGATGGCTCAAAAGGAGCTTGCTGAATCCCTAAATCAAACGAACATCTCCGAACATACAACAGTGTCCCTGTGGTGCACCTGCGCACAACGGCTGATCTCAGCATCAGCACAAAGCCCTATGGGCAGCCTCGACTGTTTTCCAAACCCGGACCACCTGCCCCTGGCGTGGGTGGTCCGGGTTTGGAAACGCGATCGTTTTGCTCCGCACATCAAAGGGTCTGCATCAGGCCCAGCATGTTGCCGTCTGCATCCCTGACAGAGGCAATCAGTTTCCACCCACATCCCGCACCCCCTGCACCTGGGTGGCTCCAGCATCCAGCAAGGATTGCAGGTGGCTGTGGATGTCGGTCACGTTCACAAAGCACACGGGACCCGTCATGCCGTACTTGTGGCCATTGGGGTCAAGACCGATGTCCTGATCGTTGACTTTGTACCCGACGTAGTAAGGTGCATCGGCATAAGGATCAACGCCAAGGAGTGCACCGAAGATGTTTTTGGCCTGATCGAGGTTTTTCACAGGATAGATGATGGTGGTGATTCCAGTCATGGTTTTTCTCCTTCGCTGAATGGGGGCTGTGAATGGGGACGTCCGGTTCTTGCGAGCGGATCAAGGTCAGTGCTTTTTTGTGGAGGGGGCTATTCCAGTTCGCCCAGCAGGGAATCCAGTTTTGTCAGGAAGCCCGACCAGCCATACTCGGCCCCATTGCGGTTGTGCAACTGCGTGGCCTGGAAGCCCGTTTGCTCCATGCGCAGGAGGGTGCCTGCTCCATCCGGGGTCAGGGTCCACCGGACAACAGTGTTCAATTCAGGCTGGCTTTCCCATTCGGTGTTCCAGCGGTAGGAAAGGTGATGGGGAGGGTTCACTTCCAGCACCTCACACTTCACCACCCCATCCCAGTGGGGCATTGGGGCACGCCGCAAATGGAAGTGGTGCCCCACAATGGGTTGAAAATCATTGGTCATCAACCACTGGGAGAGCAAATCTTTTTCGGTGAGGGCACGCCAGACTTTCTCGGGGGCGTGGGACAGGTAGCGGTCAATCACGATGGCCTGGGAGGGTGAGAGGGGCTCCATCAGTCCTCCATCCTGTCCAGCACATCTTCGAGTGCATCCAGGCGACCCTGCCAGTAAACAGCGTACTGTTGCACCCAGTTGAAAATCGGGGTGAGGCCCTCCGGGGTGGCCTGGTAATGGGTTTCCCGGCCCCGGGGGTGGTCGATCACCAATCCGGCTTCCTTGAGGGTTTTGAGGTGCTTGGACACGGCAGGCTGTGAAACCCCTGCCTGATCGGTGAGGTGGCGGACCGTCTGCTCCCCTTCCCGCAGGAGTTGCTCGAAGATGCCTCTTCGGGTGGGATCTGCAAGGGCATGAAACTGTGCTGTCGGTGTAGCGTCCACACAAGAATCATAACCGAATGGTTATGAATTGTCAAGCTTATCGGGAGCACCATGGACCTCAACTCCCCACTGGAAATGGTGCAGTACCAGGAACAATGACATTGAATTTTCGCAGCTCCAAAATCTCAGACATTCAAACTTCCAGAATTTTGGCCGCACTGAACTGTCAAAGCTCTGGAATTCCAGAGCTTCATAAATAAACCGATGAAACCCGCAGCTCGTCTGACACATGGTTTTTTGCGAGTTCAGACAATCATCCAGACCGTCTTCCGGGACATCACCTCATTTACAGAGCTTCAAAATTCTGAATTTTCAATTGCCTGGAGTTTCAGAAATCTGGCTTTTCGGAGCTGCAACTTTTCAGAGCTTCAATCTGGTTATTGGTTCCAGACGATCCCATACGACACCCAGAAAAACAACGCTCAGATTTTCAGAGCTTCAAAAATCCAGAGCTTTAGGTGTTCAAATTGCTGAAATTTCAGAGGGCAGCAGAGCATCCAACAGGCCTGCTCCCCTCAACCGGTGGTCATCAGGGTGATGCGCAGGTCATTCACAAAATCGGGTTTCTTGTTCTCGTACATGGCTGTCATCAGCCTTTGAAGCAGATCTTCGAGGTTCAGCAACTGGTTCTCGATGGCGCGGTTGAGCAGGTCTTTTTCAGGCACACTCAGGTCGTTTTTGAGCAGCAAGGTCAGGGTTTTCAGCTGCTGTTCGGGGGAAGGGGGCAGGGTCGGCTCTGCTTCAGGTTGCCGGGTTTCTGCTCTTGCCTTCGAGGCCTTTTCGGTGGTTTTGCGACCCCTGCTGGGTTTGGTGGGCATGGGCAAGTCATCTGAAGCGTAGTTTTCAGGGTTTTTGATGATGTTCATCAGGAGGGCCCCGGGGCGGCTCATCTGGTAACCCATCTGTTTGAGCTGGTCAAAACGCTCAATGGCCTGCTGAATTCGCCCAGGATACTGCTGGATGGCCGTGCGAGCAAAGCCCTGGGTCATTCCCCTCGCCACCAATTCGGAGAGCAATGTGGTGGCTTCCAGCGCATCCTGCTGCCCCTGGGGAAACTCATAGATGATCCTCTGCTGCTGCCCTCTTCCCTGAAACGCAATGTCCTTCAGGTAACCCACGGATTTGAGCTCATCGTGGGCAGATTGCAGGCTGCGGCGAATTTTGGTGGGGGTCAGGTCCGACAGGTGACACAACACCCCCCACTCCACCAGCGAGAAATCCAGCCGGTAGTGAATGATTTCCAGGGTTTCCGGGTCCCTGCGTTTGGCTTCCAGCTGGCGGTACAGGGCTTTGCTGGTGGGCTGGGAAAGCTGGTCCAGAATCCGGGAGTTGAGGGGGTTCAGGTAACCGGAGTGAATGGAATGCACAATCTGCTTGGGGAGCCCCACCTGAATCACCGAGGCACTGTCCAGGTGGTGGTCCTCGTTTTTGGTGTAGGTCAGGGCGTCCAGGTGCCTGAAGTGGACCGTCACCCAGCGTTTTCCGAGGTGGTCACGCCAGGCCCGCTCAATCGTGTAGGAAGCCTTGTACAGCCGATTGAGGCTGACTTTGAGCATCTGGTAGGCCCGGGAGTTGGGCTCAATGCCTGAAGCCATCAGAAGCTCTCTGGGGGTCACGGTGAAACGCCCATCATCCGGGGCCCCCTCATCAATGAACCTTTTGATCAATGACAGGTAGATTTCAGTGTCCACGCCGTGTGGGACAGTGGTAGGAGATTCGCAGGTGACTTTCATGGGTTGACCATCAAGCTCAAAATCCATGTCCCAGTTCTTGAAATCATCCGCCACCTGGCGCTGGGCACTGATCAGACCGAGGCGCGAGATGTTCAGTTCGTCCGGGGAGTGTTTGTCTTTGCTGGCGTTTTCGTCCCTGGTCATTGATGATGATTTTATAGTATTTTTCTTTTTATTTATGAACTGAATGATATATCATCATCAGCTGGACCCCGTGCAGTACATCAAAAAAAGCCTACTTTGACCAGGTTGCACGTGACTTTTGCCCCCCAATTGACCAGGTTGCACGTGACCAATTGACCAGGTTGCACGTGACTTTGTAAGCAAATCACTTTGGAATTGACCAGGTTGCACGTGACCAATTGACCAGGTTGCACGTGACCTGCAGCCTCCAATTGACCAGGTTGCACGTGACCCTCTTCAGGGCAATTGACCAGGTTGCACGTGACTTTTGAGGGTTTTTTGGGGCAAATTGACCAGGTTGCACGTGACCCGGCCTGTTGCTTCGCCAGCACAATGGAAAACCCTGTTTTGACCAGGTTGCACGTGACCTGAATTGACCAGGTTGCACGTGACCCATCAGGACAATTGACCAGGTTGCACGTGACCCAGAAAACCCGTCCATCCTTACCGCAAAAAACCCCGAATTGACCAGGTTGCACGTGACCTCTGGGTGTTTTTGAGGACCAATTGACCACGTTGCACGTGAGACCAGAGCGATGGTTTTTGCCTTGAGGACAGGTGTGGTGTTTTAAGGTTTTCGCGTCCTGGAGAAGTGAAAACATCTGATTCCGTGTGATTTTCCAGCAGGCTTTTGGTGTTTACAGGTTTGGTTTTCCGGCCTGCAACGTCCCTGGACCTGGGCGATTTCTGGGGCAAATTGACCAGGTTGCACGTGACCTGTGGGGTGATTGAAAGCCTGAGAAGGGGCTTAATTGTGCAGTTTTCTGGGGATTTTTTTGCAAATTGACCAGGTTGCACGTGAGTCCTTGATGGCCTTGAAATGGGAGAACTTGCCGTCCAGAACGTAAATCATGGATTCCAGCCTTGCGTCGGTAGTTGCAGCAGGGCCCATTGCCTGGGTCAGGAGTGAAACTCCACCTCGGTTCTCAAAGCCACCAGGCCATGACAATCCAGAATCGTCTTTAAAGCCTGTCAAAATTCCAAAAGGGTATCCAAGTACCCCTGAGCGGTTACAAGGCCCTTACAAACGATTCTGGGCGTCACTGGGATGAAAAGACCTGTGAGTGAAGACCCCAGTTTTCTGCTTTTGGCCCAGAGCGTTTGGTTTGAAGGCAGTCTGGTGAACTTCTCAGGCACCTGGGAACGAAGGGGAGTGGCCTCACAGAGGGTGTGATGCCATCCCTCAAGTTGTCCACAGTGAATAACAAAAATTCAAAGCTCTGAAATTTCAGAACTCCAAAAATTTGGAAATTCGAATGCTCAGAGATTTGAGTCTCCAAACTGGTTTTCGTTCTTCCAGGAGGCATTGTTGATGGTTTGCATCGGCGATCATGTGAGGTGGTTTAAAGGTTGGAGTGTCTCCTGCATTCTGATCTGCCGCTCATCACCAGTCCAGCGTGACCGAAAGTTCGAAGCTTTGAAGCTCCAAAAATTTGAATTTCTGATTTTTTAAATTTTTGAAGCTTCATTGAAATTCTGGCTGTCCTGAAAGGAGAAACCAGAGTTTCTGATGGAACCTGATGGATTTTAGTGGACAATCAAATCCTGATCAGCAACCATCTTCCAGGCACACAGATTCCAGAAATGCCTGAACGTCCTTAAAGGCCTGCACAGCCTCAGGCAACCCCTCTCCCCAGGCGGGCCAGACGTGCCACATCTCAGGGTAGGTCTTGATCAGACACTGGACTGCTGCCTCAGAAGCCTGATCTGCAAGGGTCAGGCTGTCTGACAGAAGCACCTCATGCTCACCCACCAGGCAGAGCATGGGAGGAAGGCCAGAAAGTGAAGCAAACAGGGGAGAGGCCATATCGTCCTGAGGGTCATGATCCTGAAGATAAACATCTGCTGCTTTTTGCAGGCCGTCTCTGGTGACCAGGGGGTCCAGTTCTGCCAGAGAAAGCATGGTCTCTCCAGACAGGGTGAGGTCCAACCAGGGGGAAATGAAAAATGCACCGGCTGGAATCCTGAGCCCTTCGTCACGGGCTTTGAGCAGGGCAGAGAGAGCAATCTGACCACCTGCTGAATCTCCTGCAAAGCAGACCTGGGATGGAGGGTGACCTGTCACAAGCAACTGCTGGTAAGCTTCAACCGTAAAATCGATGGCCTGTGGGAAGGGATGCTCAGGTGCAAGTGGGTAATCCAGAGTGAGGACTTGCCATCCGGTGTGCAGGGCCAGCAGTGCCGCCAGATGACGGTGGGTTTTGCTGGAGCCCTGGGAGAAACCTCCCCCGTGCAGGTACAGAATGGTTCCAGAAAAACCAGAAGTGGGCTGGATGCGCTCTCCAACCAGTGCCCCATCTTCAAGGGGTTCAACCAGAATCCCTGAAGGCAGTGGGTTTTTGAGGGCTTCTTCCTCCCACAGCCTGCGCTCTTCTTCCAGAGAAAGAGGTGGGAGGTTCTGGGTCAGGGGTTGACGCTGGGGTCTCATGGTTCTGCTTTCGGGACTGGCCACGGTGCTCCTCGCTGAGATCTGAATTTCTGGATGTTTGCATTTTTGAAGCTCTAAAAATCTAGAGGTTCGGATTTTTGAATTTCCGGATATTCGGGAAAGGCATGTGTATAACGCAGATTTTCTGCTCGTGATTGGTGATTTAAACCTGCAAGCAGAATAACATGGAAACAGGCAGCAGGTCTCGTAAACGTTGAGACCTGCTGCCTTGCCCTTGAGAAAACAGATTCAGACCAGAACAGCTTCCATTTTCTTGAGGTTTTCCAGACTGATCTGGATGGATTCAAAAGGATTGCGGCGTGACAGGTCCTGTTCCACCACCAGCCATTTCACCCCTATCTCTTCAGCGACCTGCAGGATGCCGGGCATGTCAAGGATGCCTTCGCCCACCTCTGCAAAGAACTGCTCTGCTCCGGGTTCCATGTCCTTCATGTGCAGCACCGGGCAACGATCCTGCAGTTTCCTGAGGTAGGTTGCCGGGTCCTCGCCGCCTTTGGCGACCCAGTACACATCCAGTTCCATCTGCACCAGGTCCGGGTCGGTGTGGGCCAGCAGCAGGTCCAGTGCATATTCACCATCGAACTTGACGAATTCCCAGTCGTGGTTGTGGTACAGGAACTGCACCCCGTTGTCTTTCAGGTGCCTGCCAATCGCATTGAAGTCTGCTGCCCGGGCCAGCACCTCTTCTTTGCTCTCGAAGCGGTAGGAGAGGGTCACGTATTTGCCTCCCATTTCGTGGAGGAAGGAGATGATGTTTTCAGGATTGGTCTGGAGTTGCTCCACACTGGCGTGGCATCCCATCACCTGCACGTTCAGACGTTGCAGGTGGGCTTTCATGTCTTCCAGGCTGATTTCAGCAGGAGGGGGACCAATTTCCAGTGCGGTGTAGCCAATCTCTGCAACTTTGCTGAGGGCTCCCAGAAAGTCGGCTTGAAGTTGATCGCGGATGGTGTAGGGTTGCAGGGCGACAGGGAATCGGGGCATGGAATCATCCTTTCTGTGGTTGGAAGAGGTTTCAGTCATCAAGGCGGCCATGTTTCAGGCCCAGTGGGAGGGGTGCAGGAACGTCCTGGAATGGAGTGAGGGTGATGCGTTGCCCGGACCTGGAGGATTCAAAGATCCCCAGGGTGGCTTCGATCACATGGCGGGCCAGGTGACCACTGGCCCGGTGCGGGCGTCCAGAGCGCACCGCGTAACTGAGGTCTGCAAGGCCCACCCCCCGGCTGTTTTCTGAAAACCCATGTGAGTATGGGAATTCCTTGAGGGTGCCATCTGGTTGCAGCAACCGGATCGGACCACCGAACATGTTGGGGTCTGGGACCTGCAAGATGCCCTCTGTCCCGTACACTTCAAACCTGGGGCTGTAGCCGAAACTTTCCTTGGCGGCCTGCAGGCTTGCCAGAACCCCGCCTTGCAATTCCAGGGTGGCGGTGGCGTGCTGTGGGGCCTCAACAGGGACGGACGCTCCGAAAAATGGTGAATGGGGATTCTGTACAGTGTGGACTTTCCGGGTCTGTGAAACTGCCCCACTGACCCTCTCAATGGGACCGAGGAGGAACACCAGTGCGGTCAGGTAATACGGAGCCATGTCAAAAATTGGGTCCCAGCCGTACTGGAAAAAGCTGGCGTGGTTGGGGTGCATCCCATCAAAGGCATTGCCCATCAGGATCTGGCCGTGTGCGGCGTAAGGGGTGCCGATCCAGCCATCATCAATGATTTTGCGGCAGGTTTGCAGCCCGGCCCCAAAGAAGGTGTCTGGGGCGCATCCCACCCTGAAGCCTTTTTTGTGGGCGCTGTCCAGAACGCGGTCTGCGTCCTCAAGGGTCAGAGCAAAGGGTTTTTCGGTGTACACGTGTTTGCCTGCATCAAGGATCTGCAGGTTGACCTCTGCATGGACTGCTGGAGAGGTGAGGTTGAGGACGATTTCAATTTCAGGGTCCGCAAGTAGCTCTTCAACACTGCAGGCCCTGGGGATGCCATACGCTTCGGCCTGTTTCTGGGCCATCTCGAGGCGCAGGTCTGCCACGGCGACAACTTCGGTGACCCCGAACATGCGGGTGAGGTTCTGCAGGTAGATGCTGCTGATGGCTCCACAGCCAATGACGCCCACTCTGGTTCTCTGCATGGTGTGCTCCTGATCGGTGAGGGGTTTCTCTCAGTCTGCACTTCTTGTCGAATCGATTCGCCAAGGTGATCAGACAACTGCTTTAAAAATCAAGGTTCCAGAGATTGATCATGCCACATGGAGTTCCCCTTTGAAAAGCTTTCAGGAATTTCCGCAATGGCAAAGAAGAGGCCAGGGAAGGCCTCCTCTTTGCACAATATTGCAGTTCACTTCGTGAAGGTGAACCAGTTCAGGTTGATGCCTTCAGATTTTGAGAACACCACATAGAGTTTCTGCACCCCGGCAGGAATGTTGGCCGGGACCTTCACGGTCTGCCAGTTCTGCCATCCCCCGGTGTTGGTGACCTGGGCCTCTGCAACCACTGGACCGTCTTCACTTCCAGTGCGAAGCTGGATGGTGCCCCCATTGCTGCCACTGGCCACACGAAACTCCACCCCTTTGGCCCCGGTGGCCCCAAAGTCAATGCGGTCGAAGACCAGATGATCCCCATTGTCGGTGTAGCCCACGTTCAGTCCTGTCCCTTCATCGGTGCAGGCTTCCGTCTGGATGCCTTTCATGCTGCTGTAAGCCTCGGCCTGGATGGTTTTGAAAGCGTCCCTGGCAGGGGCAGGTGGAGGTGGGGTGTCGCTTCCTTTTCCTGTCCAGGTGTAGGTTGCAACAGCACCTGCGGGAAGGGTGGTGTAAAAGGAGTCCCCGTTTTCCTTGATTTTGAAGGTCAGGCTGTCACTGCTGTTGTTCAGGACGATCAGGGCCTTGCTGCCATCGGGGTTTCTGAACGCCACACTCTGCAGGTTGCTGCTCGCGATGTTGTAGGTGTTGGAGTCAATGCGGAAGGCCCCTGGACGCACGGCTTTTCCGTAGTGTCCCAGCACGTAATACTCAACGTTCTTTTCGACCTGCTGGTTGTCTGAGCGGATGGTGACCACGCCCCGGCAATTTCCGCATCCACCGGTGTGGGGTGCACCATTTTCATCCAGAGCAAGGTTCCACAGCAGCACGGTTTTGGCCCAGTTGCGGGTGGCCCCGATCAGCAGGTTGGACACGTTCCATTTCAGGTTGTCGCCGAAATTGGTGGCCCAGAACCCGCCAGAGCATTCGGTGAAGTAGATGCTCTTCCCCGGGAAGGTGTCGTGCACCTGGCTCTGTGCGGACACATCCCCTCCATAACAGTGAAACGCAATCCCATCCACTGCTGCGCGGGCTGCCGGATCATTCAGCAGTTCGATGGGGTAGTTCCACTGGTCCCAGTTGTGGTCCCAGCCAATGATTTTGGCAGAGAAACCGGCTTTTTTGAGGGCAGGGGAGAGGTGCTGGCTGACAAATTTCGCCTGATCAGCCGACCCCATGCGCATTCCGGGGTAGTTGTCTGCCTCATGGTGTGGTTCATTCTGTGGGGTCACCGCATCGATGGAGATTCCAGATTGCTGGTAGGCCTGCAGGAACTTCACAAAGTAGTTGGCGTAGGTGCCGTAATGCTCGGGTTTCAGCTGACCTTTGATCAGGCTGCCCGTGGTTTTCATCCAGCCAGGTGCACTCCACGGAGAGGCCATGATCTTGAGCTGTGGATTGACCCCCAGAGCCCCTTTGATCACCGGAATGATGTATTCCTGGTCATGCTGGATGCTGAATTTTTCAAGGTTCGGGTCGGTCTGACCGGCAGGCAGATCATTGAAAGAATAATGGCTGCGTGAAAAATCACTTGCCCCAATGGGAAGGCGGGCATAATCGAACCCCGCTCCAGTCTGGTGGTCAAACAGGTCTTTCAAGAGCTGGGTGCGGGCAGCAGCAGGCAGTTTCGAAATCAGGTAGGCGCTGGAATCTGTGAAGGCCGCGCCCACCCCTTCCATCTGCTGATAGGTGCGCGAATCATCCACGGTGATGGTCGGGAACGTTTCATTGCCGTCGCGGGTGAAGGCAAGTGCAGCCTGGGGGGCAAGCAGGCTGTTCTGGTCTCCGGTGGTGAGCCACATCTTGACTGCACTGGCAGGTGGGGTGGGGACTTCCGGAGTGGGGGTGGTCATCCCGTTGCAACTGCTCAGGGCAAGGGTGACGGTCAAAACGGCGAGGGTGCTTTTGGGGGACAGGTACATGAAGGCCTCCAGATCAAAATTCCAAGGGCATGGCAACCCGTGCTGCTTTGCCGCAAGACAGCAGGGCTGGATGCTGGGATGGTCCAGTCAAACAGGCAGACACAGGAGCCCTGTGTCCGATGGGATGCAAGAGAAGAAGCACCGGGAGGGTGCATGGTCGAGATGGGATTCAGCTGTACCCCGAAAGTACAGGGTTTCCGAAACCCTGTCAAGAGTGGAAATGGGGTGTGAACCAGAGAAAAATCCACAGGGTTTTCGAAATGGAATGTAAAATCGTGTCTGGGCAGGGTGTTCTGCAGAAGCTGGTGGTTCTTCCGGGCAAAAAAACAAATGTATGCGCCTACATTTTTTGCTCTTTTGAGAGCTGTGCTCACAGCAGATGGGTTTTTCTAAAGGAGCGTAATGATCATCCTGATGCTTTTGAAGATGGGCGGATTTTCTGAAAATTGAACCGAGTACAATCATCTGGTTTCTGTGAGTATTTTTTGATCGAGTGAATCCAGATCTATCGATCTGGTGGGTGAAAATACGACTGGGTCTGACTATAAGGAGCCCCAGTACTTCAGGATTAACCCCATGTAATCGTTTACAAGCTGACATCTGGACCGGATCTAAAAAACTGGGAAAACGACCATTGGAACGCAGAAATCGCTTTGGTGGGGACATGCCCGGATTTTACTAAATTAATTGACCATGGAACTTTCAGGTGCTAAAGTGAATCCAGCAGACTCAGGCAGAAGCTTTCAGGAGGAAGAAACCATGGCCGTCCTTGCAATTCACCAGCACAGCGATTCTGGATTTTTGGATAGAGTGCAAGGATCCGTTCATGTCGTGCGCGACACTTTCTTCATTCTTCCGGAAAGGCTTGTCCAGGATTCACCAGCACAGGTGAAAGCCTGATGCCACTCGCCCAGCTGAAGGCAGATCTGAAGATTTTGCGTGGTGGACTCACCTGGAGCCTTCTGTCTTCCAGGTTTTCCTCTTTTCATGTATACGTTTACCAGACCTGTGCCTTGAAGTCTGGCGTTC